>JAHQWA010000091.1 GCA_019634045.1 Saprospiraceae bacterium | reverse complement strand
ATAACCAATGGCTGTAACATGGCCCCTTCAATAAGATCCTTGTAGTATATATTTTTATCACAAAGAATATCATCTACCTTTTTGGAAAAGGCCTTCATATCCTTGGGAGTCTCCGCAAATTCGACAAACCATTCGTGGTAGGGCAATTCTCCTGGGGATGGATTGACCTGTGGAGCCACGGTAAATTCGATGATACCTACTTTGTCCTGAGCCGCTACTTCTTGAATAGCTTCCTCTACTTCTTCGCCAATCACGTGCTCCCCGAAGGCCGAGATAAAGTGCTTCGTTCTACCCGTCACTACCACCCGATAAGGATTAGTAGATACGAATCGAACCGTATCACCGATAATATACCCCCATAGCCCAGAATTGGAATTTAGAATAATAGCGTAGTTAGGCCCTACCTGCACATCTTTCAATTGCAATCGGGTAGGATTCTCGTTGTGGATCTCTTCGGCTGGTACAAATTCATAGAAGATGCCGCCATCGACATTCAACAACATCCCTTCCACTCCTTGCTCATCTTGGAAAGCAATAAAGCCTTCAGAAGCATTATAGGTTTCAATATAGGCGATGTCCCGGCCAATAGCCTGCCGGAACTGATCCTTGTACGGGATAAAATTCACCCCACCATATACATAAACTTGGAAATTGGGGAAGATCTCTCCTACGGTCTTTTTCCCCGTTTTTTGGATGAGCTGCTCAAAGTACATCAACACCCAAGGAGGAATACCGCCAATCACGGTCATATCCTTTTGCAAGGTTTCCTCACAGATCTTCTCCACCTTGGTTTCCCAATCTTCAATCGTATTGGTCTCGTAGGTAGGTGTTAAGTTCTTTCGGAAGTAGGAGGGAATATGATGGTACGTAATGCCTGACATCCGTCCTGCTTGCACCTTTTTTACCTGCTGTAATTCAGGGCTTCCCTGAATAAAGATCAAACCGCCATCCACCCAGCTCGCATTTCCTGTCTCGTGCACGTACATGGCCAAGGCAATCCTTCCTGCGTTAATAAAAGTAGGCATGCCTTCTTCTGACACTGGTATATACTTAATCCCTGAGGTGGTTCCAGAAGTTTTAGCCATATACTTTGGTGTTCCTCTCCAAAGTACATTTTCTTCTCCTTCTAGAATACGGTCAACGTAGGGACGGAAGGCTTCATAGTCACGTAATGGAATAGCTTTTTTAAAGCCTTCATAATCGGTCACCTTGTCCAATCCATGGTCTAGACCATAGGCTGTCTCTTTACCGACGGCAAGATTGTGTTCAAAAACACTTTGCTGATAAGAAAAAGGATCGTTTCTCCACTTCTGAACACGTTTGGCGTAATACTTAGCAACTCGCTTGGCGATAAATGATTTGATACTCATGGCTTAGATAGTTCCTTGATCTGTTCTTTAAATACGACTTCTGGCATTATCCAATAAGTCCTTCTGCGTGTCTATTTTAACTCGCTCACCTAAAGACAGTGAATCGCGTATTATACTACTAGTATTTGGGAAAAGATTTGAGTTCCTGCTCTCCGTTGCGGCTGCAAGGTAGCACTTTATCGGAAAATGCCCCAGCCCAAGATACCCCATTGAGTATCACTGGGGTTGCAGCTTTATAGCCTCGGAAGTAGGTTAGGGATTGATGGGGATATAAAAGACAAAATCTTCCAGCTTGTTTAAACTGGAAGATTTTTGGTTGGGTTTGCGCTCCTAGGCAAAGTTGAGATTGGTTGGGTTATCTTTTAATCCCAATTCTCTCAAGAATAGCAAATGGTCACGCATTACCGTATTGAATGTCTTATTGACATATCGCACATTATATTCTGCGGCCGTTTCCTTAACGATCTTAGTCAGATCATAGTAGTGGATGTGATTTACTCCAGGAAACATATGATGCACAACATGGGTATTGATCCCTCCAAAAAACCAATGGATGAATTTATTCTCCGCGGAATAATCGACAGTAGTCAAGATTTGATGAGTCATGAAGTCCATCTCTACTACTCCCTCATCATTTGGAAGCGCATAGTCACTTTCATAAGTCACGTGAACCGGGAAAGAAACAATAGCGGTGAAGATGCCTGCTACAAACATCATAGCTAGCATAGCTGATAGAATAGCTATCCAAGATATTCCTGTTACCATGACAGGAATAACAAGCATCATTAAGATAAACCAGATTTTACTCAGGATTATAATCACAACCTCCTTGGTAGGATGCTTGTCGATGATCATATTACCAAACTTCTTTTCTTTGAGCAATTTGAAGTCGCGAATGACCAAAATATAAGGCCCTAAGAGGCTATAAATCGCCATTGCATATAGGTGCTGGTAACGATGAATGGAGGTTCGTGGTGACATGGGGTTCAAACGCAATAGTTTGGTTTGATCCAAGTCTCCATCGCTGCCGGGAATATTCGTAAAAGCGTGATGAGAAACATTGTGCTTCAAGCGCCAGAAATAACTACTAATACCAAAGAAGTTCCAGATATACCCCATGAAATAATTCACCTTCTGGTTGGAAGACACGGAGTTGTGTACTGAATCATGCCCGATCGCGAATAGAATTGAAACGATGAGCACACCCATTCCTAAATAAGCCCCCAATACGACGGCATAGTATTCGGAATATATCAACACTAGCGAATAAAGGCCAAAGTACATCGCTAATAGCGAAAAGATCTTAAACCAATATAATGGCGTAGCTTTACGATTCTGACCATTCTCTTTAAAGTAGTTGTTTACGCGTTTGCCCAGCGCAATGTAGAACTCACTGGGCTTATCATTTTGAAATGTGACATTCATAACTCAGGATTGTACTTTATTTAAACAGAAAAGAACGAACGGTTTTTAGTTTAGCGCTGATACGACTTGGCTTGACCTTATCGGAAAAGTTGTGCCGCATGCGATACAACCAAACACTAAAGGCTAGGAATACTCCTGCAAATAGGCTCCCAATAGGATCACCAACTTCTATTCCCATCAATACAAAGGGGACACCAATAGCCATGATAGCCAATCGTACGTGCTCAACTTTATAAGCCCATCTTTTCTTTTCTAGCAATACCGGTACCGTCAAGGTCGCCATTGTGACCAAAATCGTATAGGTCAGCACTTCAGGTAATGGCATAAATTCCGTGTAAAAGGACATCAAGGAATCGTATCCATCTGTCACCTTTCCCTTCTTAATCAACATCGCACTTAGCAGTCCCATACCGAGGGCAACCTGCACAAACACATAAATTGATAAGTTTAAAGGAGCCTTTGGATTGTATTGCGGACGATCAAGGCCGTTGTTCTTGTCTTCGGCCGGAGGAGTCATTCCTTGCGGAGACCATCCTGGTCGCTTAACGAACAATTTGACTTTATTCCAGAATCCGTCGATCTGTTTGGCTTGCTTGAACAAGTCTACCCAGTAATGGAAATAGGCCCAATAGATGTTATTACTAGGCAAACCCGTAGTAATTCCATACTTGACCTCATCTTCTTCTCGTTGGTAAGTACCAAATATCATGTCCCACCAGATGAAGATACCACCGTAGTTTTTGTCCAGGTATTGATCATTTCTACCGTGGTGTACACGGTGCAAAGAAGGCGTCACAAAGATATACTCCAAGGGGCCTAATTTGCCGATCAATTGGGTATGGAGGAAAAACTGGTGCGTACCTCCCACGATAAATACCGTCCAAGCAAATTCAGGCACGAAACCCACGATGGGTAATACGCTTAAGAAAAATGTTCGGGCGATGGCTTGGAATCCCGATTGTCGAGATCCTACGGTGAGGTTGTAGTTTTCACTTTGGTGATGTACAATATGCACAGCCCAAAGGAAGTTGGCCTCATGTCCGGTCCTGTGATACCAATAATAAAGGAAATCATAAAGAACAAGACACAAAACCCACATTAGTGGTGTACGTGGCAACTCGGTGATCGCGAAATTATCAAATATCCATTTGAAAACGAATAGCATGATAATCGCGTAGAAAAAGTCGAAGAGTCGTTCTGCCATTCCAGCCGTCATATTGGTCACGGCATCGCTGAACTGGTAAATTTCTTTACCCATCATCTTCCCCAAGAGATACTCAACTCCCACGACAATAAAGAAGATAGGTGCAATTAGTCCTAAGAATGTTAGCATCGTTTACAGATTTTTCAAGGCTGTAGTGCGCCTTGTTGAGCCTTGATCTCTCAAGCCTCCGTCCTTAAAAGTGGTACAAAGCACACCCTACTTGAACACCAGATCCTACACCAATGATCAGGGCAATATCCCCTGGATTCCCTTGGCCCTCCTCTTTAAGCTGTTGCATCCCGTAAGCTATCGAAGAGGTAAATAGATCCTTTCTGTCTTTGGTAACATCGACAAAAAGGTCCTTGGGAAGTCCCATGGCTTGGCTAAGCCTAAGAATAAAACTTTCTGATATTTGCTGAGGAATAATCTTTGTAATTTTACCGTCATTTAGCAACTGCTTGATATTTTCATACTTTTCAAGCGTTTGCACGATGCAATCAATGAAGACATCTTCTGCTTTCTCGTCCAGTTCCGGTTGTATAACAGTAGTTCCTGTCCCTTCCATCCAGGTACTGGACACGATCCATTTATCGATTCCTTCTGTGTACTTTTCAAAGACAATATCACTAAATCCCTGTTCTCCTTCTTGGGCCTTTCTCAATAGTACTCCCGATGCCGTCTCTTCAATTCCCAAAAGTTGATCAGGTAGTGTTTCTTTATTGTTCTCTATTTCAGCGGTCAAGATCAAAGCATTCTGCACTTTACCACTATTGATAGCACTACAGCCGGCATCAATGGAGTTGAGGAATCCAAGCGCACCATTCATTACATCCAGAGCAAATGAATTGGTAGAGTTTCTGTAATTGTCAGAACGCATCTTGATGTTCCCGGCAATCAAAGCCGCAATGGCTGGCTCACAGATGAACTCATCTCGGTACACCCCTGAGAAAATTAACAGATCTACATCATCACCACTAAGCTTGGAGCCTGCCAAACATTGTTCAGCCACATAGTCGGTCAGATCAAAGGTGCTCTTACGAACTTCAACTCCAGCAGGAATCGTACCGATAGCATCTATCACTACCCTTCTAGGACTGTTAGCTTCCGCCCGTTGGCCATTACCATTCAAACTTGCATCTGTCAGGTGACCGTTGCCGTTCATATGGCCATTGCCATTCAACAATCGTTTAGGAAGATCATCGAAGGTGTACAGGGACGCACCCAAGGTCACCCCTGAAGCATTCACACTGAACAAGATATTCTGGCCAGGCTGGAAGTTTCCTTTGCGAATGTTATCCATTATCGCAATGATGTGAGAAGTAGAAGAGGTATTCCCTCTTTCAGCGAGGTTGTTAATCGTATTCTCACTTGAGAACTTCTGCTTATCCAAGATTCGGTTTACCTCGCGGTATCCCGCTTGAATACTCAGTTTGGAAGTTTGGTGTGTCAACAATACATCTACCTCCTTGTCAGGATTCTCAGTGATCATGCGAACCAGCTGCTTGGAGCCTTCCTTCACAGCTACATCAGCAAGCCGAGCAGACTCCGTTAACATGATAGCTCCACCATGAGTAAAGTCTGTTGCTTTAGCGATACACAAGCCACTGTGATCCCCAAGGGTTAGCATTTCCATGGCATGGAAGCCCACGTCTTCTCGACCAGAACGTTCCAAAATCAAAGCTACCCCTGAATCACCCAGCGTCAAGCAAGCCATTCTAGGATCTTTAAAATCGACGATCTCCTTTTGGGCGGTCTTGGTCAAGTGAGTGATGTATTCACCACTTACCACCATGACTCGCTCAGCAGCATCCGATTTCAAATAGGCATCAGCTAGGTAAATACCAGTGAAAACTCCAGCACATGCGTTGGAAATATCAAACACGAGGGCGTTATCAAAACCGAACTCCTTGTGTAGTTTAATGGCTGAAGAAGGTTCAAAAGAGTATTTGTCTGGGGCATCGTAATGCGAAATATTGCAGCAGATCACCACATCAATATCCTTCGCTGTATATTTTGAACGATCCAGACAAGCTCGGATGGCTTTCTTAGCTAAATCAAGCGCAAACTCCTTTTCACCAGCCATTCTTCTCTCCTTGATACCGGTGATACGCTCTAAAGGAAACCTAGGTTCATTTACACATCCTTCCAGCACTTCCTTAGAAGATACTACTGTAGGGGGCAAATAGTCTCCTATGCTTTCGATGATAGTATTGCCGTTTTTCATATCTGAAATAAGTTGATATTGCTGTCATTACTTCCGGCATATAAAGCCTTCGAACCGGGGTGATAGTCGCAATAATTAAGTAATACAATCTTATGGCTATTAACGAAACAGCCCACAAAAGTCTATAATTAAATCTAGTTTTGAAAACATTCTGCGAATTATCGCTTCTTCCTGTAAGGAAGAAGAATCCGCAAATAAGCGGTCTTTCACCAGTCTTGCATCCTGGCAATAATGGATAAAAGGTGTGTTTTACCAATATGAGGCTATAAACAAGAAGAGTGTATCCAATTGTTTTGGATAGGCAGTTTACACATCTGCTCTTGTCCCAATCAGGGATCACAGAGACTGAGCTACAAGTTTATGGGAATTATGCTGACGCCAATGAGCTTTGAGAACTCAAATCCTCATTGTGTGCAGTATATACTGGCCAAACTAGTTTGCACCATGTATATGTTAGTTTTCCAGGCTATTAAAAGTATTATCCTTCCTGGCGATTGTCGATTTGGGGTGAAATCTTTTCCTACACCTTTATCCGTTTTACGGACATAGAAACGAACTCTGTGGAGTACGTCTTATGCGATAACCGACCGCAATATTTCCAAGCCTTCAAAGAACTCGCCGAAAATCAATTTCTACTATAGCTGAGCAGCTATTTGTCCTTATTTATTAACGAGCGAATTTTTTTTCTGAAAAAACAAACAACAGAGAATCTTGGCGAAAAGATCGGAATTTTCGTTGATTTAATTGTAGAAAAAATCCAAAAAGATTGTTACCACAGGGAATTTCCGGGCAAAAAAACAGCAACCTAATTCTTTATCAGATTTATTTAGTTCGGTAAATGTGCGAGTTAAAAAAAGAAATACTAATCGCAACCCTAATTTACCTTCGTTTCCTTTAGCGAAAGGCTATTCCCCCAATTTTTATAGAAACGACCATGTCTACCAAGATTTTCTGCTGTTCAGAGCAATTCATTCTGCATTTTTTTACAGAAAAAGGCTGATATCTGCCTATTCTTCTCTCCTTATGCTCAGTATTTTCTGTATTTTGGCAAAGGAGTTGAGGCCCTTGAGAAAGGGAAATTTAGCCCTCCGAATGCGCTGAAAGTTAGGCTGGTGCTAGTTCAGAGGCAAGGTAAATCATCATTTATTCATCTCAAATAAACTATTATGGGATTTCTTTATTGGTTAGTTATCGGTTTGGGTGCAGGCTCTATTGCCAAGGCCCTGACCCCTCAGGACGAAAAAGGCGGATGGATTTCTTCCTTGGCCGTAGGTGTGATTGGTGCTTATGTGGGAGGTTTTTTGGCCGGGATTACCGGAATTCGGTATATCCTAGGCTCTGGCTTGCTAGGTAGCCTGATTGTAGCCACAGCTGGCGCCTTCCTCGTACTTTACATCTACCACAAATACCTAAAAGACAAACTCAACATCAATCTGTAGGCCTTATTCCAACAATTCTCCTAATCCGTAGAAAGAAGAAGGAGTAAGAGCTACTCTCCAAACTTAACCTTCTTCTTTCTCTAGCTTCATTCATCATCATAAAACGAATTCCAATGTTATCCAGAATGTTCGCCTCAGCAGGCTTCCTTCTAATAGCCATTCTTTTCTTACCAACGGATACCACCCAGGCGCAAGCATCCGCCCAACCTCAAGGGGCCTGGAAACTGATGACTCCCGAAGGCTCATCACATCTTCTCATTCTTAGTGGAAACTACTTTTCCTGGACAGAATACAGCTCTACAGATGGAGCCTTTGTTAGCACCAAAGGTGGAACATGGACTAAAACCGGCAAGAATTTCACGCTTACGTACGAATTCAACACGGCAGATAAGGATAAAGTAGGGACCAGCCATAGTCTTAAACTCATTCACCAACCCAAGAAACAGATCATTAAGATCAAAGGCAAAGGGGGAATAAAGGGCAAATGGGCTGATATTGACCAGGGGAAAACAACACCCCTAAATGGTGCTTGGCTCATTTCGGGGCGCAAAAGGAATGGAGAAATAGGACGCATCAATACCGATCGACCAAGAAAAACCATGAAGATCTTAAGTGGAACTCAGTTTCAATGGATCGCCTACAATACAGAGACTAAGCAATTCTTTGGTACTGGTGGTGGGGCATATACGGCCGAAAATGGAAAGTATATAGAGAATATAGGCTTCTTTTCTCGGGATAATAGTCGAGTGGGCGCTTCTCTATCCTTCGACTTTGCGGTAGAAGAAGGGGACTGGATTCACTCTGGCAAAAGCTCCAAAGGAGCACCGCTGTACGAAATCTGGAGCAAACGTAAATAGCCTATCCTTCACCATCGGATTAAAAAGCATCTTCTAAATGGAAAACGCTATCCCGCAGCGAATCTTTGATTCTATGCGGCAATACCCTCCTTTCTCCCTGATGAAAGGCCCTGACCTCATGCAAATTGCAGAAAGGGTAAGCATACGCTATGTAGCTAGAAACCAATGGGTATTTCAGGCGGAAGATCCTGTACAAAAACAAATATACTTTGTCCAAGAAGGGGCTATCCACCTCCTCAATGAGGGCGAGAATCTGGCGCAGTTGGTAGAGGCTTGCGACCAAGGGGAAATCTTTGGACTAGGCCCATTGGTAGATTCTACACACTATCAATTGAGTGCAAAAGCAGAAGAGGATAGTCTTATCTACATTATCCCGCAGGAGATTCTTCAGCCGATTATTGAAAAACAGCCCAAGGTATCTTGGTACTTCGCGCAAAGCTTTGCTGCTGGCAAATATGCAAGGCCAAACTTGCAAGGCCCTCCTACCCTATTTTGGCAGCAGCAACAGAAGCAGCAGCAAGCTTTTCAGTTAGTGGAAATTCAATCCATTAAGCATAGCCGAAAAGCTGTTTCCTGTCGGCCAGGCACTAGCATTCAATCCGCAGCACAGATTATGCGGGATAAAAGTGTGGGATCGATCATCATAGCGAATGAGGATCAACATGCGGTGGGAATCATTACAGATCGGGATCTTCGCAATCAGGTGGTAAGCGGAGACCATCTTTTATCTGATTCGGTTGACCTCATCATGTCAAAACCGGTCATTACGGCCAAAACCGATGTCACGATCGCGGAAGTTCAGATACTGATGATGAAACACCGGATCCATCATTTGGTGTTGACTCAAACGGGAGAACCAGACTCTCCCGTAGTGGGGGTCATCTCCGAACACGACCTACTCGTTATCCAAGGAAATAATCCAGCCGTCTTGATCCGAGAAATTAGCCGAAGTAAGGATGGGGAGGAATTAGGGAACATCCGAGAAAAAGCAGAGGTTTTGCTGAGAAAGTATCTTTTTCAGGAAGTAGCCATTGGATTCATTAGCTCGATCATGACCCAGATCAATGACGCCATCATCGAAAGAGCAATCTTGTTGGCCGAAAAAGAAATGCGAGAAGAAGGACAGGAAGATCCTGGGCTAAAATGGTGCTGGCTGGCCCTGGGTTCTGAGGGCAGGGAAGAACAACTGTTGCGGACAGATCAGGACAATGCCTTGGTCTTTGAAGATGTCGAGGCATCAAGACTAGATGAGGTCAAAGCTTATTTTTTAAATCTGGCCAAGAAGGTGACTCAACTATTGCATCAGTGCGGTT
>JAHQWA010000090.1 GCA_019634045.1 Saprospiraceae bacterium | reverse complement strand
TGGAGTTCACCTGAGACCTTTCAATCTTATACCTTTACGGGGGATGACCTGGGAGAAAATTTCTTGTTTCTTGTGGGACTTGACGAGGCTGGAGTTACAACATCCTGTAAATCAACTATAACTGTCAAGGAATTAAATCCATTTGTTACTACCTGGAAGACGGATAATCCAGGGACCTCTGATAGCCTGCAAGTTACCTTGCCAATTTACCAAGCCTCTTCGCGAGATTATAGATTTGATATCGATTGGGGGGACGGCAATTTTAGTTATGATAGGAACGCCAGTACTACCCATACCTATGATTCAGCGGGCGTTTATACCGTAAGAATTTCGGGTGATTTCCCAAGGATCTATTTCAATAATGAAGGGGACAAAGAAAAATTGCTCACCGTAGAGCAATGGGGGGACATCCAATGGTCCTCTATGGAGAGTGCCTTTCATGGATGTCGCCATCTAAACATTACCAATCCCACTATTGACAGTCCCGACCTATCCAACGTAATTAGCCTGGCGAATATGTTTGATAAGTGTTATGCTTTTAATGGACATATCAGCCATTGGGATGTGAGTTCAGTGCAAATATTTGATGAGATGTTTTCCTTTTGTACCGTTTTTGACCAAGCCATTGGTGCCTGGGATATGCGCAGTGCAAGGAGTTTGTATTTCATGTTGGAAGAAGCTCATCAATTCAACCAGGATTTAAATGCGTGGGATGTTTCTAATGTAACTATTATGGATGGCTTGTTTTACTATGCTTTAGTTTTTGACCAGGATCTTAATAATTGGGATGTGAGTCAGGTTAACTCAATGGTAGAAATGTTCTATGTGGCCAACCTTTTTAATGGTGACATTACCTCTTGGAATGTAAGCCATGTAGAAAATATGGAAGGTATGTTTGAAGAAGCCTATGCTTTTAATCAAGACATCAGCAATTGGGAGGTCGGCAATGTTAAGGATATGTCCGGTATGTTTGGCAGTACACAGCGTTTTAATCAGGATATAGGAAGTTGGGATGTGAGTCAGGTCACGGATATGTTGGGTATGTTTAATGGTGCCCGGGTCTTCAATCAAGATATCGGTGATTGGAATGTGGGAAAGGTAACCAACATGAGAAACATGTTTAGAAGTGCAGATGCCTTTAATCAAGATATCGGTGATTGGGAAGTCGGGAATGTCACCAGAATGGATGCTATGTTTCAGGAATCGGATTTATTTAATCAAGATCTTGCAAGCTGGGACGTCAGCCAGGTAAAGGACATGAGGCGGATGTTTGAAAACGCAGCTAGCTTCGACCAAGATCTTGGTAAGTGGGATATTGGGGGGCTGGCAGATAATGTATTCTCATCTGGTTTAGAAGAGATGTTTAAGGGTGCCGGATTATCGGTTTCGAATTATGATGCAACACTGATTGGATGGCATACAGATGCTAGTGGCGAAACCGGAGACGGCAAAGATGACATCCCATACGATATTGTATTTGGAGCCGGCAATAGCCAATATTGTGCAGGCGATAGTGCAAGACAAGTTTTGATCAATACCTACAGATGGAGTATCATGGATGCTGGGCAAGATTGTCTTACAGTGAATGCTGATGATCTAACCTTTGGAGCAGAGATAAAAATGTACCCCAACCCTTCGAGTAACTTAATTTATTTCACCGGAGACCTGAAAGACTTAAGGATGGTAGAGATTTATGGCCTCAATGGTCAAAGACTAATGGTGTTCAAAAATAACTGGAACCAGGTCGACATTAGTCCATTGCCTCCCTCCATTTATTTCGTAAAGCTGGTTTCGGAGCAATCCTTTAAGACTTTTAAACTCCTTAAGGAATAAGTACGATACAGAAGTGTTTTCACTTGATCGCGAATTCAGAGATACTGAAAGTGCTTTATGTTCTGCAGTGAAATATTAGGATGGGCTACCCATTTTCCATTCATTAATAGTTTGGAACAATAATGCACTTTTTTACAACAATAGTGACTCATTGGTTAGCCCTTTAGCTTTAGCTTCGTTGGCAGGAAATAGGCGTATTTAATTTGAGCATGTGTAATGGAATAATGAAGATACTACTTCACATATTGGCAATTGTATGTTTCGCTTGCAGCTTATCTGGTCAAGAGACCACTTTCATGCAAGTCGACCCAGCGATAAAAGAAAATCCATTTTTCTTAGTAAAGTCTATAGAGGCGGGACAATATGACTTTGGGCACTTCCACAATCAAGAAAGTCTATCTGCTTTCCCTGATGAGGTAAACTCGATTGTATCCCGGGTACTGGAACATGTACAATTAGAGGATCATCAACGAGCCTTGCATCTGGTAGAAGAAGCACTTAATCTATACCAAAAAGCTAATGTTGAGAAAGGGGAGGGAGATGTTTACTACATTATGGGAATCATCTATGAAAGGCGAAGCAAATTTGAGCTAGCTATAAAATACCTGAAGCAATCATTGGACATCTTCAGCACTGAGCAACATGAGTTAGAGCTTGGCTATACTCAGAAAAAATTAGGGGATATCTATGCCCAATTGGATCAGCACCATTTGGCCTTACAATACTATGAGGAAGCATTACAAACCTTAAGGCATCAGCAAGAAGTCAGTATCGGCCATCTTTACCTGGAGATAGGTAAAGCTTATCGCGCACTTGGCAGGCTGGATCAAGCCAGTTATCATTTTACGCAATTGCTCGATTTAGATCGGTCTGCCCACGAAGCTCATTTATATGCTGATGCCCATCATCAGCTCGGTGCCATCCATATGGAACTGGGCACTTATGATTCTGCACTCTACTATCTTGAGCTGGCTTTCAATCAAACCGTAGAATCTGGCAACTTGACTCAGCTCAAATTCATCAGTGAAAACCTGATCGATTTCCACGAGCAGCAGTTAGAACCTGAAAAAGCGCTTGTTTATCACAAGGTATTAAGTAATACCAACGAACAACTGCAAAGTCAGCAAATGGCACTGTTGGAAAAGCAACTTAAGAATGACCACGCATTTGCTGTAGAACGCTTGCAGTATCAAAATCTACTGAAGCAAACCCGTCAGCGACTCTCCCTGAGTTTGCTGGGGTTGGTCTTAGCTGGATTACTCATTTTTAACTTGATCCGTAACTACCAGAAAAAGAGGCGATCTTTGGTACTGCTGAAGGAAAAAAACGAAGAAATTCTCAGGACTCGTCAGCAAATGATTACCCAAGAAAAAATGGCCTCATTGGGGCAATTGACCGCTGGCATCGCCCATGAAATTAAGAACCCAATTAATTTTGTTAATAATTTTGCGGAGGGATCCATTGATTTGGTGGAAGAGCTGGCGGAGGAATTGAAGGAAATGGAGCAAGATATTCAGTACACAGATCAAGACCATTTGTGGGATATCATCAATAGCATTAAACAAAATTCTTCCGATATCATTAGGAACGGAAAGCGCGCAGATCAGATCGTATCCAGCATGTTGGATTATGCCCGAGATGGCAGAAACAGTTTTCAATCTATTGATATTCATCCACTCATTGAGGAGCAGCTTTATCTTGTGCTACAGGCCTCCAATCTGAATGATTATGCTTTGAATGTGACCTTGCAAAAAAACTTTGATCCCGCTATTGATCGCGTAGAGGTAATGCCACAAGACCTGGCCCGAGTTTTCTTAAATCTAATTACCAATGCGCTTTATGCCCTGAAGGAGAAAAGCAAAAATAACTCCTTCTTTGGCCCCGTTTTAGAAATAAGTACATCAGCAACAGATCAGGAGGTTATTGTCTCGATTAAGGATAATGGTACAGGCATTCCGCCTGAAAATAGAAAAAAAGTCTTTACGCCATTTTATACGAGCAAACCTCCGAATAGCGGCAATACAGGACTAGGCTTGTCGATAAGTTATGAAATTGTAGTGGCTCGACACCATGGTAGTCTGGAGTTAGAAAGTGAAACAGGCCAATTCACTGAATTAATCATGCGATTACCATTCGTACAAGAGCAAACGCCTACTGACCAAAAGTTTATGCATGCCAGCCTATAACTATTGTCACACGGCTTAATACTGTTATATTTGGCATATATACCTTCGTGATGGAAAAAACCACCAAGATTCTAGTAGTAGAAGATGAATTAGATTTCCAGCGACTACTCAACCAGCGATTTCGTAAAGAAATTAGAGCGGAAGTTTTTCAGTTTGCCTTTGCGGAAAATGGCATAGCGGCATTGGAAACTTTGGCAAAGGATGCAAGCTTTGATATTGTCATGAGTGATATTAGAATGCCAAAGATGAATGGTTTGGTACTCTTGGAGAATTTGCGAGCGGACTACCCTCAACTCATTTCCATAATCATCTCAGCTTATGGGGATCTGCCCAATATTCGTACTGCTATGAATCTGGGGGCTTATGATTTCGTTACCAAACCTATCAATTTTACGGACCTCAACATAACCCTACAAAAAGCAATCCGGGAAGTGGAAACGGTTCGACAAGCTGCTAAGGCCAGAGAATTGCAGATGATGAACGAGCAGTTGCGTAAGCTCGATCAGATGAAATCGCAGTTTCTGACCAATATTACGCATGAATTTCGCACGCCACTTACGGTCATTCAGGGAATGGCTGATCAAGTAGCAGCAAAGCCGGAAAAGTGGTTGACTCGTGGTACTCAAATGATCAAACGCAATAGTACTCATTTGCTGTATTTGATGGAACAGATTATGGATCTAACCAAACTAGAAGCCGGAGCACTAAAACTGAATCTGGTCCAAGGAGATGTACTTCAACATTTATCCCAAGTAATTCAGTCCTTTCACGAATTGGCCACGCAAAAACAAATCCAGTTTGAGTTTACGACTCCGAATGATAACCGACTGGTGATGGAGTACGATCCCAATAAGCTGGAAAAAATACTGTCCAATGTGCTATCGAATGCCATAAAATTTAATGATCGACACGGGAAGGTACAGCTAAGGCTGAAAAAAGGTCCTTGGCCCTTGACCAGTCCTGTTCCTGAGCACTTGTCCAATGGTGACTTTTTAATCATGGAAGTTGAAGACACCGGTTTCGGTATCCCGGAAACGAAATTGCCCTTCATTTATGACCTTTTCTATCAGGTAGACGGTTCTTCCACGAGATCGGGTGAAGGAACAGGCATTGGCCTGGCTTTGGTTAAAGGGCTATTAGCCTTAATGCAAGGCACTATTTCTGTGTCAAGTGAGGAGGGAAAGGGATCCCTTTTTCAGATAATTCTTCCCCTTGTTCAACATCCAGTTGCTTAGGAAGTGTGATAATAAATTCGGTGAACTCTCCAGCCTTGCTTTCCACTTCTAAGCTGCCTTGATGTTCCTTCACAATGATATCATAGCTCACCGACAGTCCCAAACCAGTATTGCCTTGTCCTACTGGCTTCGTCGTGAAAAAAGGCGTGAAAATCTCTCTTTGTATATCACTTGGAATGCCGGGCCCATTATCCCGAATTCGAATTTCTACCTTGTTGTTCAACTCCTTGGTAATCAGGGTGATCAGCGGTTGGTAATGGTCCTCCTTTTGGTTTTTTTCACTAACGGCATAAAGGGCGTTAGTGAGGATATTGAGTAAGGCGCGCCCAATTTGTAGGCTATGCGCTTTGATATTGGGCAAGGCGGTAGCATAGTTTTTTTGAATATCTACTTCAACATTGAGTTTGGTGGCCCGGTAGCTGTAGTAAGCCAGCTCAATATTCTCATCGAGCAATAAATTTACGTCAAGCAGTTCCCAAATTGACTCATTACCCCTTGCATGATCCATCATACCTCGGACAATACGATCAATTTTATGTCCGTTCTTCCCGATTACAGCGGCATTCTCCTTGATTTCTTCCAGCACGTTCAACCATTGCTCAAACGCCACGGGTCCGGTATTCTTCTGAACTTCGGCAATCAGATCAGTAAGCTCCAAGGTTAAGTCACTAGAATCTTCCGCGAAATTAATAATGAAGTTTAAAGGATTTTTAATCTCATGTGCAATACCCGCTGTCAGGTTTCCTAAAGAAGCGAGCTTTTCCTGTACAATCAATTGATCGCGAGCCGTTGTAATTTCCTCATTTTTTTTCTGGAGCTCCACCAAGGACTTTTCAAGTTGCTGAGCCTGGATGGCTATCTTTTCTGCTTGCTTACTTTTTTCTTCCAAACGCGCTCGTTCGACCTCTTCCGCCTGTTTTCTTTCTCTCCTTTTGATGCTAAAATGCCTAACGATCAAGAAGCCAGCCAGCAGTAGTAGCCCATACATTATTTTGGCCCACCAACTCAACCACCAGGGAGGGAGGACAGAAAACGAATACGAAACGGGTTGCGACCAAACGCCATTTGCACTGATCCCTCTAAGTTCAAAGTTATACTTTCCAGAGGGCAGATTGCGATATTCTACGTAGGTTTCACTGGTAGGCTGACTCCAATCATCATCGAAACCGGTCAGGCGATATTGGAAACTAGCTTTGTTGCTATGCAATCCATCTAAGGCCGCGTAGCGGAAGGTGGGTGAATTAATCTTGTAGGGCAGTTTCAACCTAAGGGGTAAATTGTTAAATGGTCTAGTATCGATGCTTGATAAAGCTTTGCCGTCAAAGCCCTTGACATCAGAAAAATCGATCATTCCCTGATTAAGCTCCAACTGATTAAGATACACTACTGGCGGCTTTGTCAAGGTCTGATGTTGGTTAAGGTCCAGGGTGGTAAGCCCTTTCTGTGTTCCTAGCCAAAGCCTATTGGATCGATCCAGGTAAGAACTGTTTGCCAAAAAGGCTTCCGACTTCAAGCCGTCTGTTTGATCATATTCGACGATCTTAAGTTTCCGATCAGATCCTATCGCTACTGAATCAGGTGAGGGGGCAGTATTCTTCTCAAAGGAAGCATAGTATAATCCATCCATCGTGGCAAACCAAAAATTGCCCTGCCGATCTTCTTGAATGGATTGTATATAGTTATCTCCTAAACCTTCCTTCAATTGGTAACGGATAATGTGTTCGCCATCAAGACAATTTAAACCACCACCTTCGGTGCCAAGCCAAATTAGGCCACGACTATCTTCAAAAATCACCCGCACTCCATTGTTTGTCAGCCCCTCTTCCGTGGTATAGGTGGCAAACTTTTCTCCATCATAACGAGTTATTCCATTGCGCAAGCTGCCGAACCAAAGACGTCCCTTACTATCTTCTAATAGCGAAATGATAGAATTACCAGGTAGACCCTCTTTTTCGCTAAACCAGGTAAAGTTCTTTCCATCAAACTTATTCAAGCCTCCTTCAAAGGTTCCAATCCATAAATTGCCCTGCTGGTCTTCTAGTAGCTGCTCCACATTTTTTTTACTAAGCCCTTGCGCTTCAGTGAATTGAGTAAATCCTTCACTAGCAGGATCATATCGAATCACTCCTCCTCCAAAGGTGCCGAACCACAGCTGCCCGTTTCGACCTTCTAAGCTGGAAATAATCCAACTAGAACCGATATCTTCTAGTTTGAAATGAGTAAATTGTCCTCCCTCAAAACGGCTGATATCTGCTCGCTGGGTGCCTAGCCATATATCCCGGTTTCGGTCCTCCAGTATCGTACGGATCGAATTGTGCGCTAAGCCTTGCTTTTGAGAGATATGCTGGAAACTATTGGGCGTATACTTACAAATGCCTCCCCCTTCCGTACCGAACCAGACGTTCCCCCATTGATCTTTTCCTAAGGTCAAGACAGTATTGTTACTCATCCCCTCATTTACCCCAAAATGGGCAAAATCTGCACCATCAAATCGAATGGCTCCTTCTCCTCTGGTCCCAAACCATAAATTGGAATGGTCATCTTCTACTATATCGAGTATGGTATTATGACTAAGCCCTTGTTCGGTAGTGTATTGCCAAAATTGTGTCCCATCGTACTGATACAATCCATTGCGGACAGTCCCAAACCAGAGATCACCATTCTTAGCTTCCAAAATAGAACTGATCACATCAATAGAATCGCCAATTTGGGGATAGTGTGTAAAGGTTTGTCCATTAAACCTGGTAACCCCACCAGCGACAGCACCAAACCATAAATTGCCACTTCGATCTTCTGCTATCGAATATACGGTGTTATTGATCAGTCCATCCTCACTCGAGAAAAAGGTGAAACTTTGGCCATCATAACGAATAGCACCATCCAGTTCAGTTCCAAACCATAAGTTACCCTCCTGGTCTTCTATGATATCATAGATAACCCGACTGGGAATGCCTTCGGGGACCCCAAATTTTGTAAAAGTCTGACCATCGTATTTAATGATACCGCCATAGTTCCCTGTCCCGATCCAAAGATTGCCATTTCGGTCTTCCAAAAGAGAAAAGATCTGATCGCTACTCAGGCCATGTCTTGTGGTGAAATGAGCAAAATAGTGGCCATCAAATCGGGTCAATCCACCGTTGGGAGATCCAAACCATAAGTAGCCGCGCTGATCTTCCAGGATCGCAATACAAGAAGAAGAGCTTAGGCCTTGTTTGACCTCCAGTACCTGAATATTGAACTGGGCATCATCTCTAAAATCCGGAGAAAGGGCGGTGACCAACCCTGGATTTTTCACGTCTAATTTCTGACCTTTGGCCGGTATGCTTTTAGTTGGAGACGACTTCTTTTTTGCGGTAGCTGGTGCGGGTATTCCTTTACTTTTTGTTAATCGTACAGGGGGCAGTGCTCGATGTGTATTTCTATGTTCTACTTCTACCCGCTTCTTTACGCTGGTCAGATTTTTTCCTGTAGCGGGTACAACCCGTAAACTATCTTGGTCAATCAACCGAATTTTCGGTTGACCTGCTCTTATTACCTCAGGAGTCAAAAAATACTCCGCTCCTTCCTCACCGGTATGGGCCGCTGCTGCTTTTTCATGATTAGGGCTACAAGCTTCTACTGATAACCATAAAAAGAACAAGAATAACTTAAGGTGGAAAGCGCCGGGAGCGAAAGCTAGCCATCGTTCACGAAGCAAATGCATGAAGGGGGCAATAGAAAGAAGAATGTGATCTACCCCTTTACTTCTATTTTTCTCCAGATGACCTGCCGTTGAGCTTGATGGTTGATCGATTATCTGAAATAGGTCATTCATATGGTATCTTCTAGCCAATTGCTTGAGGATGCGAATTAATAAAGGGCTGATATCCAACATTAAAAACTGTATTTATCAGACATTGTCGTACAAGCACAGGTTTTGTATATCAAGTTGGATTTTCGTAGCCTACCGTAGCTTCGTCTACTATTAATTTCCTGCTTATCATGCGTTATAGTAGAACTTGTATCAAGAAATGAATGGTTTTTCTGATCGTACAGCAAGGTGAAAATACAACAAATACCGTATTTCTTCCTCCCTAGAAGGCATATCCTTAGATCAAAGGAAACGCTAATTGCAACAATAGTCCAACTTTATGAAACACTTGTGTACCTATGTTGTGTCTAGCCATTGCATCTTGCAAGCCAAAAGGTGGCATCAAACATACATTGCCACGCTACTTAAGAAATTCCGTACATTTGCTCGCCCTTTCCTTTAATAAATTGGTCATTCATATGTCTTGGTTCAATCCGCCAAAAAAGTACGATCTAAAAAGCTTTTTCTTGCTTCGTCTTCTAGCATGTTTCTTGATCTTCTTCGGGGACATAACCGCAAGTATTGGGCAAGAAATACCTACAATTACAGCCTTTGGCACGGCTGATAATTTGACCAGGATAAATTACAGTGATCCAGGCCAAATAGGTGTGTTACTCCAAGTTGTAGCACCCTGGTGGAAAAGTAGCTGGCTGGCACTGGTCGGCCTCATTGGCATGTTGGGCTTGAGTGTGCTATTGTATCGATCCTATATAAAAGGCCAGTTGCAACAAAAGGAAATCAGCCGCCTGCAAGCATTGAATGATTACAAAAATCGACTGTATATCAATCTGATTCACGAATTTCGAACCCCACTTACTGTCATTCAAGGGATGGCCGAGGGTATTCGAGGGCATGAAAAAGAAACAAAGATTATTCAAAGCAATAATACCGACCTGCTCAACTTGGTGAATCAAGTTTTAGAGTTGCAAGAAATCGAAGCCGGGAAGGTAGAACCCAATATGGTGCAAGGAGATATTATTTTCTACTTGCGTTACATTTTAGAGTCTTTTAGTCCTGTAGCTGGGGACCACGGAGTAGAGTTGCATTTTCTTAACCAAGAAAATGAGCTAGTGATGGATTTCGATAAGGAAAAAATATTGCGGATCATTTCCAACTTATTGTCCAATGCAATAAAATTCACGCCAGAAGGGGGGAATGTATATCTAACCATCAATACACAGCAAAACAAATTACAAGATGTTGAATCGACTGCGGCAGACGGAGCTGTTCTACTCATTGGTGTAAAAGATACCGGCATTGGTATCCCTCCTGAAAGGCTTCCACATCTATTTGATCGCTTTTATCAGGTCCCAAGCGATGGTAGTGGTTACCAGGATCGAGACCGCGTTAAAGGCGAAGGCACTGGAATTGGGTTGGCACTAACCAAGGAATTGGTGAAAATTCTTAAAGGCAAAATAGACATTGAAAGTAAGGAGGGTGCAGGCACAAGTTTTTCTCTAAAGTTGCCGATCGCTCGTCAAGCGGCAAAGGTCAAAAAGGAGGAGATCGCCGAGCTAAAGGTTCCCAACGTTTCACCAGCTGTATTTGTTAAGGAGGAGCCATTGCCCGAGCAAGAAGAAGCAACATTGGAAGACGATTCGATGCCTAGCTTGTTGCTCATTGAAGACAATCCTGATATTGTTACTTTCGTCAGCGCGCTTCTTGAAGAAGATTATCGGGTTAGTACAGCCACTGATGGACAGATTGGGATTGAAAAAGCATTTAAGCTAAGCCCAGATATTATCATCAGTGATATCATGATGCCCAAAAAAGACGGCTTTGAGGTATGTGAAGCCTTAAAAAATGATGAACGAACCAGTCATATACCGATTATCTTGTTGACAGGGAAAATAGATGTAGATTCCCGAATGGCTGGACTAAAACGGGGCGCGGATGCTTATTTGACGAAACCCTTTCACCAAGAAGAGTTATTCATCCGATTGGAACAATTACTGGCCTTGCGACAGCGCCTACAACAAAGATACCAATCTGTTGATACTAAATTTCCCCCCTCAACTGAACCCACTGTGCAACAAGAAGATATCTTCATGATCAAGGTCCGTAAAACCATTGAAAAACGCATGAAAGATAAGAACTTCAGCACGCCTGAGTTAAGTAAAGCTCTAGGAATGAGTCGTTCTCATCTACACCTTAAGATTAAGGCATTGACCAACCAACCTACTTCTCATTATATTCGATTGATTCGACTTCAAAAAGCCAAAGAATTACTCGAAACAACTGATCATAAAATCTCAGATATAGCCGCTAAAGTAGGTTTCAGCAGACCCACCTATTTTACTCGTCTTTTTACGGAACGATATGGTAAATCACCAAGACAGTTTCGGTAGTGCGTCCTAGCCCTTTCACCCCTTCTGTCGTTACTCACTCCTCACCTCCAACAATTTGAAACAATAGTCAACCTTTTAGCAACAATAGTGGCCACGACTCGCTCACATTCCTTGCAACTTTGTTACAGTTAACACACCTGTTGTTTCAACGGGTGATCCAATAAGGAAAAATAATACTGATGACAAGGTCACAAGAATCTACTGCATCCAGAGCCTTATTTTTGGGCTTCCTATTGTTTTTATTAATGGCTTGCGGACCTACACCAGGTTCCGATACAGCTGGTGCTGCCACCCAATCTTTATCTATAAATGGACTGGTTGAGCAATCGCGAAGTATAACCGCTGCCGACTTACAAAAAATGGAACAGCACGATCTGGGGACCATTCAACTTAGCAAAGGGAATGGCGAGGTGTACTTAGAGCTGGAAGCTGCCACTGGGGTATTGCTGACCGAGCTATTACAATCCGTAACCATCAAAGGACAAACCAATAAGAACTATAGCTCCTACTATGTAGTCTGCACTGCGACTGATGGGTACAAAACACTGTATTCTTGGAATGAACTCTTCAATAGCCCAATTGGTGATGGCGTCTATCTAATCATGCAAGCCAATAAGCAGTCCCTAATTGAAATGGATCAATCTATCATGATGATATCACTGGAGGACCAAATAAGTGGTAAGCGTAACCTTAGGCAGCTGGATAATATAGAAATATTGGCAGCTGGATAATAACTGAATCAAGTCAAGCGGTGCTGGAACTTGATAGCGGGGATTAGCAGAGTAGAGAATGAAAGAAATTGATGATGGCACTTCTCTCCTCCAACAGTAATCACCAAGCAGGAACTCAGCCGCTACGCGCTAGTTCAAAACTTACATTAATCGATAAAAATCATCCAATGAATAGGCTAAGCAATACGAATCAACCCCAATCCAAACATTTGGCTTTATGGGCATGCCCTCGATCTTACTCTACGCTATTGACCCGCAGTTTCGAACAAAGAGCAGATTGCCTCGTCTTTGATGAGCCCTTTTATG
>JAHQWA010000089.1 GCA_019634045.1 Saprospiraceae bacterium | reverse complement strand
TTTAGGATGTACGCATTATCCATTTGTAGAGCCGTTAATTAGAGAAATAGTAGGTCCGGAAATAGAAGTTATCAACCCGGCTCCTGCCATCGCTAGGCGCTTGGAGCAGATATTAACTGAACACAATTGGCTTAACCAAACAGGAAAACCAGGGAAGCAAAAATATTGGGTTTCCGGCAACAAAGATGCCTTAGAAAAGGCTGTACAGGGGCTAAGTCTGCCACTAAGCAATATCTTTAGATTTCAAGCCCAATAGCCCGGAAGAAAGTTAAAAAATCCTATCTTTAGTTTTCCACCACTGATTCGATCTTTCATTAAACCAAATGGTAACTATATATTGTTTTCCATGCAGGCCCCCTAATAGGACGTCGATCACCATTAACAGCTTTGAATGAAAATCGATACAGCATTCAAAAACCTCCTAAAGACCCGAGATCATAAGGATCTAACTGGCTTCCTAGAAGCTGCAAAGGATCAAGCTAATTTTGAGCACTCGATCGATGACACCTTAGAAGCGCTCAGAGCTTTTCTTTCCCAAACTGGAAATGTTGATATTGCGATAAATTTTGCGGAACAACAGATCGTCTACCGAGATGAGTTGTTCGCGGATACTACTTTCTATATTCAACCCACTGCTTTTGAATGTCGAGAAAAGGTTCTGATTCTGGGTCACCGCCTAGTCCCTTTTGTCAACCCTACTTTCCCTTCCACTCAACTTAGTTTCCAAACCGCCAACGAACTCCCACTAGAGCACCGCACTCAGAAGTTCACTTTTGAGGAATTCGAAATCTATTTTAGGCTTCTCCCTCCATATGAGTCTAAGTACTTTGATATAGACATTGAATCTAGTCAAGTAAGTCTGGGGGTTATTGATCTAGCTCCTTGGCTTGGACAAACTACCTTAAAAGAAGAGGATTGGATTGAGGCGGAACCTATAGAAGGTCAAAAAGGCGCTTTTTCCCTTAGCCTGATAAGTAGTCGGAAAAAAGCAGAATTAGGGCTCTTGCTAAGGAGGAAGGATAAACTGCTGGGAGAAGCCATCGAATATATTCTGGATCAGAAATATCCAGTATTGCCCGTCGACTTGACTCTTTTTTGGGCCTATGCCCAATTTCCAAGCGCTAACCGCCCTCTTTCTATGGCTGGTTCACCGATTGGTCCGTTCTTAAGTCAGTTGGAAGAGATCAATTTTTACAATGACGGAGAATTCACCTATCTGCAAACGAAAGATTACTACGAGAGTTTTTGGGAAGACGCTTTGGCAGGAGAATTCTTGCCAGACCTTGACCAAATGGGGGAGGCAGAGGACATAGATGGAATTTTTGCAGAACTTGGCAGCACTTTCTCACAAACCATTGTCGAAGGCTTCATGGTGAATCACCTGCACAAGTATGGAGAGATCAGGCAAGATACCATCATGCAAACCATTTTCCGCCAGGACTACGAGCCCTTTTACGTCGAGCAGCAAGAAAAGAATTTCAAAAAAGCATTGGCTGAGCTACAAGAAGTCGTCGAGCAAAAATGGGATGCTGAAAGACTTGCCCTGCCTGTTCAGCAAT
Source organism: Saprospiraceae bacterium (assembly GCA_019634045.1). GTDB lineage: Bacteria > Bacteroidota > Bacteroidia > Chitinophagales > Saprospiraceae > DT-111. Next base: position 21,866 of record JAHQWA010000089.1, on the reverse strand, counting down.
TACTAGCGAAGGCTTTAGATTTCAAAGTGGAGTTTGTAAATTTCTTGCGGGAAATCGATGACAACCTTATTTCTCCTGAAGAATTAGACTTTGCTGAACTTTTGCAACTTCAGCCGGTAGATCACCTGATCGATGAGATTATTCTATTGATCATTCAAAAAGAGCCGATTTCTGCCAAAGAGGGTCATACGATAGGCAATCAATTAAATATGGCTAGAGACCTCTTCCGGAATTTCAAAAACAACTTCTTAGATAAGCTCTAATGTCACCTCTTAAGGCTTAGCTCAAGCGAAACTTCACATATTTAATGGTTTTTCCATCTCTCAAGTGCATGTCTTCATAGTAAGTCTTGAACTGTAGGGCAGGATTGGGTAATGGACGGCTATAGATATCGTCGTCCATATACAATATCTCCGTGTGAGGATAGGACCAAAGGGTTTCCAACGTAAACTCATACAAAGTGGGATCATCCGTCTTAAGATGCACTATACCTCCCGTTTTTAAGATTTTTCTGTATTGGTCCAGGAATCTAGCAGATGTCAATCTTCGATTAGCCTTGTTCTTTTTTAGAAAAGGGTCTGGGAAAGTGATCCAAATCTCATCCACTTCATCAGGGGCAAAAAAGAGGGTGATCTGTTCTATTCGAGTCCGTAGAAAAGCAGCATTAGACAAGTTCCTTTCCAAGGCTAGCTTTGCGCCCTTCCAAATTCTAGCCCCCTTGATATCAACACCAACAAAATTCTGATCCTTGAAATGATCCGCTAAAGCCAGGGTATATTCTCCCCGACCACAAGCCAATTCCAGCAAGAGTGGATGATTATTTCCAAAGTGTTGGGTGCCCCATTTGCCCTGCAGATCCACAGATGCGCCATCTTTACCTACCAAGCCAGGATTCTTGGCATCAAAGTTTTCATATACATTGGGAAAGCTCAACACCTCCGCAAACTTCATCAACTTATTTCTTTTACTCATAGAAAGACAAAATTAGGAAAGTGCGCTCTTATTTTCAAACTAACTCAAAATGAGCGACTTCTGCAAGTTGCACAGCATAAGGGCAAGAAACAGCCAATTAAAGAACAATCCGTTAAAAACTTTATTATTATATTAGAAGCAGCACGGCTAATAGTAGATTTTTCCTTGCTGATCACAACTATAAATCACCTATTAAGGGACGAAAATATATGATAATGAAAAGAGTTCTAACCTTAATCTGTTTAGTATTACCCCTCCTTGCTATCAGCCAAAAGATTATTGTTTCGGAGGATATGCCTCTACGCAACGATCTTAACTATGAGATAATAGGCGAGTTGAAAGACCAGATGTTGCTCTTCAAAAACAAGACGCTGGACTTCGAAGTTCAGGCCTTCAATAAGTACCTCAAAGAGACTTGGAATAAGAAATTAGAATTTGAGAAGAAGAACGTTAAGGTCCTCGGTATTACTTCAAGCAAAGAAGATTTCACCATCTTTTACACCTATCGAAAACGGGGCAAGACCATCCTGAAAGCGAACAAGTACGATCCAGGTGCAAACCTAAAGGATAGCACCACCATCAAGAATTTTGGCTTTCTCTTCTTCACCCCCAATTTTGAAGTGGTGAGATCGGAAGATCGATCCAAAGTCTTAGCCTTCTTTATCGAGAAACAGGACATTGTTCGGACACTTTCATTCGATGTCGATTCCCTGAATATCATGTGGGAAAAAGACTTTGAGTTGGACGATTTCTATTATCACGAGGATTTCCACCAAATGACTGTCAACAATGATGGTGACATGTACATGATCTTAGATCGGGATAATTTTCGATCCAAACGAAAGGATCATCATTATGAAATCTTCAATTATCGTGGCGATTCCGAAAAGCTCAATACCTTTAAGATACCCTTCCAGGAAATGTTAAGCTACGATGCTTACTTCAACTACGATAACCTTAACAAGCGTTTGATCGCAGGAGGCTTGTATAGTGAAAAGGATCTATCCAAGGCTATCGGCTACTTCTATCTTAACATTGACCCTTATGCTCCATCCAATCATATCCTAGCCTTTGAGAAGTTTGATCCAGAGTTTCTGGCCAACCTCATGGGGAAAAAGAAAGTTGGTAAGGAGAATAAAATCAAAGGGGTGCCTGAAATGACGGCGCAGGAAATCGTTCTGCGGCGGGATGGAGGCGTCTTGCTCATTGCCGAGCGGACCCGATATCTGGAGCGGCGGTCCGGTAATTCGGGAAGAATCTACTACGAAAACCAAGGGCGCTTCCTGGTGGATTATTATTATGACGAGCTCATGGTCGTTTCTATTCATCCTAGTGGGAAAACCCACTGGAAAACCATCTTGCATAAAAAACAATATTCCCAGGACGACAATGGAGCCTATTCCTCCTATTTTCTGTTTAAGACGCCTTCTAATCTGCGTTTCCTATTCAATGATGATATACGCCAAGAAAACACCGTCAGCGAATACGTCCTCAATGGGCTAGGGGAATATGATCGTAACAGTATATTGAGCACGCAAGATCTAGAATTACGATTGCGATTCCGAGATGCCCTCCAGCTAGATGCGAATGAATTAATCATACCCAGTGAACGCCGAAATAAGCTAAAGCTGGTAAAGCTTGAATATTAGTTTTCACTAAAATCTAAATAAAAAAGGGCGGCTTGATGATATCACCAAGCCGTCCTTTTTTGTTTGTGCCTTTTCTGTCAGCGCTTAGAATTGAGCGTAATACTGCTTCAATTGTCCATTAGTCTCATTCTTCTTAATTTCTTCAATAATGACTGTTATGGCTTTTGCCGTTTCAAGGTCACCATCATCAGTCAGCGTAGTACGCATGCTATCTAAGGATCGTGTAGCTCCAAAACGGCGATACAAAGACTCATTCAAGTCTAAAGCCGTCGTTTGAATAACCTTCGCCGTTTTCAAGGCTTGTTCGGCTCCAATCCCTGTTGCCAATATTTGGTAACTATCATAGAAACTCATGGCCTGATAGCCATCTATCTTGCCTTTATTTTCTTCGAAGTAAGGTAAGTATTCCGCATTTCCAGTTGCAGCAAATACACCACTCACCGCCTCAATGATATCTCCGCTCTTGTCATCTTTCATCTTCATGGCATATTCAATGGCCTTTTCTTGGTTTGTCTCCGACAGAGCTGTCAAGGCAGCGGCAATAGGGGGATACGCCTTCTCTTTTTCCATTACCCGTGCAGCAATGGCTCCCAACTCCTCATCTTCTGCTTCTAGCAATTTGTAGAGCGCTCCGGCTCTCAATTCTGAATGCCCTCCATCTTCTGCGATCATTCTAAAAGCAGCAGTGTTATCTGCATCAGGGCTCACCTGCTGTAATGCAATCATTTGAACGACCCAGAAAGGATCCTTCAGCGCTTTATTCATCAAAGCTTGTACAGCAGCATCTTCTTTTTCCGGTTCCAACTTTTGGATAGATTCCAAGCGGTCTATGAAAGAAGGAGCGTGCTCAAATTGAAACATTAGCTCTTCTTTGCTTTTATTGCTTTCTTGTATAGCCAAAATTGCTTTCTCTGGATCAAAATTGATTAAGCTTGGCTTCTCTGCGGCGGGGAAGCGAAAGCTTTGCTTGCGTTCTTTTACCCAAATCGGGTAATTTTTCTTCTCTCCAGAAGCCATGTACACATCTACACTGGTAGGTAGTTGGAATATAGCAGGGCTTGTTTCCGGATTTTGTGTTTGCTCTACGGTTAGTATTGCTTCCTTAGCCTCCGCATCATAATCATAACTGAGGGAGATCTCTGGATGTCCTTGCTCCAAGTACCACTGATTAAAGAACCAGTTCAGGTCTTCACCTGTAACGGCCTCAAAAGCAAGTCTTAGGTTATGCACTTCAACAGCTTGATACGCATTATCGGTCAGGTATTTATTCAAACTGGCAAAGAATGCATCATCACCTACATACTTACGCAACATATGCAGCACAGATCCGCCCTTATTATAACTATGGGCATCGAACATGTCCTCTTTATCCAAGTGGTCAAAGTGGATCAAGGGATGAACGGAATTCTGTGCAGACCCGAAGTATCCACCCCATTCCTCTAGCATATGAAAATCCGCAGCATCACGTCCATATTTGTGCTCCATCCACAAGTATTCGCTGTAGTTGGCAAAACCTTCATTCATTGTAAGGTTAGCCCAGCTCTCACAGGTCACATAATCTCCAAACCAGTGGTGGAACATTTCATGTGCTACAATTTTATCGTTGTGATTGTCGATCAACTCTCTGCTATGCTTTTGCACAAACTCCCCAAAGATCACTGCAGAAGTATTCTCCATTGCTCCGGAAACGTAGTCTCTAACTACTATTTGTGCATACTTAGCCCAAGGATATTTCAAGCCTAGTTTCTCAGAAAAGAAACTTAGCATTTCAGGAGTATGTCCAAAAATATCCTTCGCTGAGGCTTCATACGCTGGCTCCACATAGTAACTCAAAGGAATATCTTCCCATTCTTCCTCCACTACAGCAAACTCACCGACAGCCAACATAAATAGATATGGAGCATGCGGCTTATCCATTTTCCAATGGTCGGTGCGCATACCTTTTTCCTTCGACTCAGAAGAGATCAACACTCCATTACTTAAAGTCTTAAATCTATCCTGTACCGTCAAAAGAACTTCTTGAGTACAGCGCTCATTAGGTTTATCGATTGTGGGAAACCAACGAGAATTCCATTCGGTTTCTCCTTGCGTCCAGATTTGCTGTGGCTTTCCCACCTCTTCATTTCGCGGATTAATGAAGAACAAACCCTGGTCCGATTGTATGGCAGCACTCCCGCCCGTTTCAGCAGGATGTGCAACGTATGTTATGGCGAGCGTATAGGCTTCGCCTTTATTAAACATCTTATCCAGCTGTACTACAATCTGGTTCTTGTCATAAGAGTACTCCAACTCCTTTCCAGTTCCTTCCAGGGCAATCTTACTAATCTCGAAATCTTTAGCATCCAGTACTACAGTATCTGTAGGATAGAATAATGGTTCTAAAGTCAAAAAGGCCTGTCCAATCACTTCCTCCTTCACCCAGTCAAATCGCAAGTCCAGTTTAGTATGAACTAAATCGTTGACACGGTGATAACTGGGGTTATATCTTGGTAATTCGTAACTAACTTCCTGTGTTTCTTCGGCTTCCTCAGGCTCATCGATTCGAGGAGCTGAAACAACCATGGTATCCAATAACCTCTGCTCTACTTCCTCACTTGGGGTATCAACAGTGATGGCTTTCTTTGGGGTATTGCAAGCGACACTCAAGAGTAGCATGCCCAATACAGTGATCCAATGCTTCATTGAAGACTTTAATTTTTATGAAAATATAATTGAGAATCGATCGATAACAAGATAGGATACCTGACTAGGTAGGGTTAGTCCATATCCTGCTAATTTAAAAACGCCAGGAAGGATTAGTTATTGACTTCCTTCGCTGTAACTTCGTCTAAAAAGGATTCTAAGTGTCGATTAAAGATATCTGGATGCTCCATCATGGGGGCATGGCCACATTCATCTACAAATATTAGACGAGAATTTTCTAGTAGTTCATTAAACTTCTCTCCCACAAACGGAGGTGTGATTTGGTCCTGCTTTCCCCAGATCAACAAGGTAGGTGTTGTAATCTGATGCAGCTTGTCTCCCAGATTATGGCGAACGGCAGACTTGGCTGTAGCGACCACTCGGATCGCCTTATTGCGATCATTAACAATATCAAAAACCTCATCCACTAGCTCTTTCCCTGCAACTTTAGGATCGAAGAAGGTGCTTTCCGTTTTTCTTCGTATAAATTCATAGTCTCCTCGTTTTGGAAAGCTAGTACCCATCGCACTTTCAAACAAGCCAGAGCTTCCTGTAAGAGTAATCGATGCCACGTTTTCAGGATGGACCAAGGAATAAAGTAAGGCGATATGACCACCCAAGGAGTTGCCAAGAACATGAATCTTATCAAATCCCTTATGCCCAACGAAATCAGCTACATAATCGACCAAGCCTCCAACGGAAACTTTACGAATAGGTAAATCAAAGATCGGCAACATTGGGACGATGACATTGTATTTGCCCGAAAAGTGCTTGATGATACCTTCGAAATTACTTAGGGCACCAAATAAGCCATGAAGAAGAACAAGGTGCTCATCACTACCTCTGGATTCAACGTACTTAAACCTCCCCTCCTCAATGATATCGTAGTTCATTTAAAATGTTCTTTTAAAAAACAATACAGCAGCAACGTTCATCACACAAGCAATTATGTCAAGCTGCCTAATGTGCAAAAATAGCTTTTTTCTCCTTTTCCAACAATGGAAGGGCTTTACTGTTCTTCCTTTTTCATTCTTCTATCCTATTCTATCCAATAAAATCCTAAAAGTGCTTCAGTTTTCTCTTGAATGCACCTACAAAAACAGTCTCCTCAAGCACCTCAAATAGGCTTAAATACTGATAGTTAGCCCCTTCAGCAAGAAGCTTTTAACAAGTAAATTTTGTATCTTATCTTTGTTTAATTGAAAAAATATCTATTGATTTGCAGTGTAGAAAGGAATTGTGCCCTTTTCTACCCCATTATTTTTGAATAAACTTTTTATCATCTTAAATTAAATGAACATGCGTCTAGTAGTAAAATTACTGGTTCTATGTCTTACCGTTGGGGCGTTTCAATCTTGTGTTTCTAAAAAGAAATATGATGAGTTGGAAGCTGCTAAAGCTGCTACTGATCAAGCCTTAGCTGAAACTCAGGCTCAAGTGAAAACCTTATCTGAAGAAAAAGATGCTCTTGCTGCTGAGATGGAATCTGAGAAAACTCGTTTGAACGGGGAAATCAGCTCTATCAAGTCTGACCTGGACGCTACCAAAAGCCAAGTTGCTCAGGTAGAAGAAAAGTTGCAGATGACTGAAAAAGAGCTTACCGCTTTGAAAGAGCAAATTGACGGTGTTTTCAATGCTTACTCTGGCAGTGGCATGTCTTTGGAGGATCGTGACGGTCGCTTGTACGTAGTTACAGGTTCAGAACTTCGTTACAACTCTGGTTCTTCTAGATTGTCAAAAGAAGAGCGTGAAGCAGTTGATGCTTTGGCTGAAGTATTGAAATCTACCCCTGCTGCTAAAATCATGATTGAAGGTCACACCGATAACGTACCTTTCAAAGCAGGTATGGGAGACAACTGGGACTTAAGCTACCGTCGTGCTAAAGCTGTTGTTACTCGCTTGATCAAAAAAGGTGTTGATCCTGCTCAATTGAGTATCGCTGGTCGTGGTGACTCTATGCCAACTGCTGACAACGGTACATCTGATGGAAAAGCAGCGAACAGAAGAACTGACATCGTTCCTAATCCAGATTTAGGTACACTAAAAGGTAACTAATCCAGAGCTTATACTCTGAATTATAATATACTTACTGATACTACTAGGGCTAACAGCATGCTGTTAGCCCTTTCTCTTTGTCGACCCTGTTTTCTGTTTTCTGTTTTCTGTTTTCTGTTTTCTGTTTTCTGTTTTCTAAGATATCACGTAAGAGTGACTTATGGCTAAGTCTTCTAGACTGAAGACTTTGAATTGATCTGCTATGGGTTCTTTGGCCACCACCTCAGGTTCTCCTGGCCGATTCTTCTCCTCCCTAATACCAATCCCTAAGTCTCGATACATTTGCCGGTATTGTTCGAGGCGCCAGCGGTTTTGAGGCTGCACGTCATTATTGATCCACTTCCAGCTCTGCTCAGAAAAACGTAGGAAATGATAAATGCTGATTTTACCATCTAAGTGTGCAAAATGATCCGACATATCGATGAAGTGACTCATTACACCATCTTTTGTCAGTATACGCTTAAACTCCAACAGGATTTCTCTCAATATATTAGGATAAATATGCTCAAAGGTATTATTGGACGTAATCAGATCTATACTATCATCAGCTAAGTCCAACTGGCGAGCATCTTTGACGAGATAACTTAGGTTAAGGCGATCCAACAATTGCTCAAAGCTTAGCTTATCTGCCTCAGCTAGCAATTGACGAGCCATGTCTAAACGTTTAGGCACTGGCTCTAGGTAAGGTTGCAGAGTCCCTGCTTGCTCCCATTCTAAATATCGCTCAAGGGTAAGACACAAATTAGTCTTATTCATTAAGGCACTGATATCCACGGTATGCATGCGTTTGGCCCCAGCCAAAAATAGGCCAACAGGAACAACCGGATACCACCCCGTACCCAGCTCCAGGGTTTCACAATTCGCTAGTCCTCCTTTATACTTCTGAAAAAAGTGAAGATGTTCCTTTAAGTGTATCAACCGGTCCTCAAAGTACAGGCTAGAAAGCTGTACTCCCTTGGTTACATATTTCTGGAATAGATAGTTGATCCGATGTTTATAGGGCAAGAGTGATATGCCTTTTTGTACCACGGCCTTCAAAACCCATTTACTCATCTGCATTAGTTGTTCCCATCAATGGATCGCAAAGGTAATAGAACCTATTTACATTTGTAATTATTAAAGAAACGTTAAACGCCCCAGCTAATACACTTGAGAAGTCAAAGTATTGTTAAGCAGCTTTTTAGAGCTATTCTTGGCGTGTATATTTGCCTATAGAAAGCAATCGACATATGAAGAAACCCAATACCCTATTTAACTATATTGGCCTTTTTGTGCTATTCACCACTTTGTACTCCTGTGCCAGTTACAATCTTTATACCCCAAGATATGATCAACGCTTAGGGGATAAAATGAAGCGAGAGATTGAAAGCGCTCCTTTAAAATATCCGATCCTCATAGAGAAAGAAAATCAAAGAATCTACGACTATGTAAATGGCATTGTGGACACCTTACTCAATACAGGTTTGATACAATACAAGAATGAATTTGCTTGGGAAGTAAAACTGCTTGATGATGCTGAGGTACTTAATGCCTTTGTCACACCGGGTGGCTATATATATGTCTATACGGGTTTGATTAAATACTTAGATTCGGAGGATCAATTGGCAGGAGTACTCGCCCATGAAATAGCACATGCTGATCTTCGACATGCTAGTCGACAAATGAGTCAAAAAAATAGTTTGTCTACGGTGCTCCTAGTGGCTGGAGGCGCTACGGGTACAGATCTCCTGGCAGATATTGGCGCTTCTCTGGTGTCATTGAAGTTTAGCCGTAGTTTTGAAAAAGAAGCGGATCGGATGGCTATTCGTCTTTTATGTGCTACTGATTATCAGGCTGATGGTTTAGCTGGTTTTTTTGAAAAGCTAGAATCGAACGGGAACAACCGCCTTCCAGCTTTTCTTAGTACACATCCAAACCCAGGGAAAAGGGTGGAAAAAATCAAGAAAAGTGCAGCTGATCTGAATTGCCAAGGAACAGAGACGAATCGAAGAACTTATCAACGTATGAAACGTTGGTTGCAATAATATCTTTACCGATTATCTGCTTTGGTCAAAAAGGGCACAGGGACATGATCTGTGAGCCAGACTCCATTTTCTGAGACATAAAAAACAAAGCCTTGTTGATGCATGGCCTGCGCATCTACCTTCAAAATTGTAGGCTTTCCATGTCGACTTCCAACCTTGGTTGCTGTTCCTATATCAAGAGACAGATGTACGTGCTGTCGACTGCCCCGAATCAGCCCTTTTTCCATGATGGAATCTAGAAATCGAGTAGCCGTGCCATGGAATAATTCGTTTGGTGGTATGCTAGGTTCTAGGGCTAGATCAATATCAATAGAATGACCTTGATTGGCTCTTATCCGTCGATTGGCTAGGTCGAGGCGAAAGCGTTGTTTGTCATTGTTGGCTACCACCGACTGAATGATAGCTTGATCTACTTTCATACCTTTACCTTGCATTTTCTCGATGATCTCATCCAAATCTGCCCAGCCTTGGTCGTCTAATACTATGGGTAATGCCTCAGGTTTGTGTCGGAGTACGAGGCTTAGGAATTTACTAATACGTTTCGTGTTCATGGTTTTTAGTTTTCTAGTTGGTTTTTTGCCATTAACTATCGCGACCCTATAAAAGTTCCCATGAAATCCTGGGTACTACTCCTGGGTTTGTCAGGCCACATTGGAAAAGCCTCACAGCACAGCAATGTTCATACAAGTATTTTTTTGTTCATTTGTACTATGAACGATAGCTTCTTCGACACCTTGATAGAACCTACACTTTTGCTGGATGAACAGCGGTGTAGACAGAACATAAAGGCGATGTATGCTCGAGCTAAAAATGCTGGGGTAAGCTTCCGCCCACACTTCAAAACGCATCAATCTCATGAGGTTGGCAGGTGGTTTCGAGAAGAAGGAGTCGATAAGATAACGGTATCCTCCCTGCGGATGGCCGAATATTTCGCGGCAGATGGCTGGGCTGACATTACCGTAGCCTTTCCTGTCAATATTCGAGAAATAAATCGAATAAATGACTTGGCGAGTAAGATTAAACTAAATGTCCTAATTGAGAATGAAAGGAGCATTCAATATCTGGCACAGCACCTGTTACACCCAATAGGTGCCTTTCTTAAGATTGATATCGGTTATCATCGTACAGGTCTCGACCCGAAAGATGAGCATCAGATCAGTAGCTTGCTAAAAACGATAGATCATTATGATAAAATTAAAGCCGTGGGCCTCTTGGGTCATGCGGGGCATAGCTACAAAGCTAGAGGAAAGGCAGCCATTCATAAGATACACAAAGAAAGTCTTGCACTTATTCGTTCTCTAAAAGAAAAACTCCAGACAGATTATCCCGAATTGCTCATCTCTGTCGGGGATACGCCTACCTGTAGCTGGGAACAGCATTTTCCTCAGGTAGATGAAATACGTCCCGGAAATTTTGTCTTTTACGACTTGGCGCAATGGCGTATTGGCTCCTGTCGGTTTGATCAAATTGCTGTGGCAATGGCTTGCCCGATCGTCGCAAAACATCCAGATCGTCAGCAGCTAGTGATCTACGGAGGCGGTGTTCATTTTGCCAAAGATCAATCTAAGCTATTAGATGGTAAAACAACTTATTATGGACATGTAGTCCCTTTCCAGAAAGGGAATTGGGGCTTGCCCAATGGTCAAAATTATATCGCCTCCTTATCTCAAGAGCATGGCATTGTCCAGGTTCAAGCAGACATCATGAACCAATATCAGGTGGGAGACTTTATCACTATACTCCCTATTCACTCGTGCATGGCTGCCAATGCTATGAAGTCCTATCGAACTTTAGATGGCAAAATTTTGAGTAGATTGTAAAAGTAAGCAGGGACAATCGGTAGACTCATGACAAATATATTCTTTCTATTATTTGGGGGACTACAAGGTATTTTGCTCAGTATGCTCTGCTGGCGTAAGCAAAAAGGGCTGGCCGGCCTGTTTTTTACTTCCTTTCTTTTATTGGCTACCCTTCAGATTTTCCTCAAAGTAATTGGTAAGACCTGGTTGATGGATCACTTAAGGGGTCTATACAAGATCAGTTATGAATTACCCTTTCTTTTTGGACCTATTTTATACCTTTTCTTTTACACCTACTATCATCCTAAAAAAAAATGGCGAAATAGCTGGTTGTTGCATTTTATGCCCTTTGTTTTCTTCGCTTTGATTCGAAGTTGGAATATCTACTACTTTCACTACCATCCTGAAGTAAACTCTTGGCGAACCCTAGTTTTGGCTTTTCATCCGGTAGTGGGTTGGAAAATGTGGCTACATATGAGTTTGCAATGGATCAGTTTGTGGTACTATGGGTTAGCTGCTGCCAATATCCTGAAGTCTCGACCAGATCGACCTCATTGGCATTCGCCCCTGATATGGATCGTGTTGTTAGTAGAAAGTTTGATCATTATCGTATTGAAGTTGATGACTCTATATTACGGTCATTATGCTGACCCAAGATGGTTATTCTTAAGTTTAACACTCCTGATCTATTGGTTAAGTTATCAAGTATTAGCGTCTTCTCCCCTGCAGCTTGCGCTTCCTCGGGTTACCCCCAAGTACGAAAAATCAGGTTTACACCCTTCCCAAATTGATGGTATTCTGCAGCAATTGAAGGATTATATGCGAAAGCAAAAACCATTTCTAAACCCAGAACTAAGTATTGATCAAATAGCTAAAGCCTTAGAACTCCCCAAACATCATCTTTCGCAAGCCATCAATAGTGGCCTCAAACAAAACTTCAGTGAATTTCTAAATACCTATCGTATATCCGAGGCCAAAACCCTACTGCAAGATTCCAAGCAAAATCATCTAACGATTGCGGCTATCGCATTTGAAGCAGGCTTTAAGTCACTTTCTCACTTCAATAGTACCTTTAAGAAGGTCGTGCAAACGCCGCCATCCACATTTAGGAAAAATAGGCAGGCGAAAATAGTCCCTGACTTGTCGGACAAGAAGCCTCAATAGATTCAGGGCACTAGTTTGTGCATTAAAAACAATGCAAAAAAGATTAATCACCGCACTGCTATTTACACTCTTCTTTACCGTGGCCGCCATTAGTCAATCCGTGGTTGAACGTCCTATAGTATGGCAAGTTCCCGAGATGCCGTCCATTAAGCAGCAAGATCACTCCGTGAATCTCCCGGGAGACACCCTAAATTTCACCTGCTTTCACCCCATAGGTTATCAAGTCGGGCAACAATGGCCAACTGTTGTTTTTGCTAATGGAGGGATTGAAAACTTGCCTCAGTGGCGTGTTTATCAGGATTGGGCTAAGCTGATGGCCGCACATGGTTTTATCGCCATTCTCCACCATAGTAAGCCAAGCAATCGGGATAAACGTTTAGGGCAGATCCTAGATTATTGCCATGAAAATGGAGCCAAGATCGGCGTAGATGGACAGAGACTGGGGGTTTGGGCTTGTTCCGGCAATGTAACCGCCGCTTACCCGCAAATCATGGATGAACAACACTCCTATCTTCGAGCTGCTGCCTTATACTATGGAATGCCAAATTCTATTCAAAATATCAGACAAGATCTCCCTCTACAGATAGTACGAGCCGGATTGGATTCCTACAGTCTTAATAGAAAGATCGATGAATTCCTCCAGCGCGCCCTAAAAGTTGACCTTCCCCTAGATTTCGTCAATTACTTAGAAGGGTATCATGCTTTCGATATCCTGAATGACACTCCCCGTTCCCGTCAAATTATGCAGCATACGGTCGATTTCTTCAAGCTCCATCTATCCAGCGCAACAGAGTCCAGTGGCGAGGTACTCACCGGTACAACCTTCTATGAAATGGTGATTCGGGGAGAATGGGAGCGCGCCGAAGCACAAATGAAGTCAACTTTAGCAGCAGATGAAGCTGCTGGTCGTCCTTTCCGAGGTTACTTCAGAGTGGCGGATGAAAATAATTTGAATTGGATCGGTTATCATTTAATGAGAGAAGGGCTTAACAAAGAAGCCGTTTTTGTCATGCAGCTCAATCAATCCCTTTTCCCGGACTCCCCAAACACCTACGACAGCTTGGCGGACGCCTATGAAGCCAACAAACAACCTCAAAAGGCCTTAGCGTGGGCGAAAAAGACGATAGAATTCATGAAAGGTAATAAGGAGGTATCTGAAAGACAACGCACGCTATTACTGGAAAGCGCTAACGACAAGATCAAACGTCTGGAAAAATAAAGGCCATCTAATTTCCAGCGAAATCCTTAGTCGAATAAAACAATTAGTCTCTCGAAAAAAGGAGCAGGAGTGAATGGAAAACTATATTTATAGTATCAACACATTGACCCTAAAATTCCTGTTATGAGAAACGCTCTTTCTAACATCATCAGGTACTATCGGGCTTGCTATCAGGCCGACTATCGGGCTGTTCATCTCTTAAACTTCTTTAGTAATAAAGTAAGTCACACCCTTTTCCTTGAGACTGCAGAATTATTAGAAGGTAAGCACGTACAATTCCCCGTGCCTACCGAATGGGGAGCTAAAGTGTCTAGTTACTTACAGTTACACGCAAAAGAAAAAACGCTGTATACTGGTGCCTTTTTCTTGACGGGACGTACCCAATTGTTAGGAAAAAGAAGGGAGGTAGCAGCGCCACTTTATTTATATCCTACCCAATTGGAAATAGAAGAAGAGGTCTATTATGTAAGTATTAACGCTGAGCAGGCCATTATCAACCCCGCTTTTGTAGACGTATTGAAAGATCTCGAGGAGGGCAATCAAGGCGTATATGAGGTACTTACCCAAGACCTCCCCGTCGGTTTTATAGATTTTGATGAATTACATCAGATAGAAGAAACGCTTAATCGGTATTTCCCAAAATTGACGCTGGAAGCAGCGATGAAATATCCCCAGTTGGTCGCAGGAGCAGCTTTAAAAGCAGCCGTGAAAAAGCAAAAGCAAGGCTTTCAAGTACTCTCGGCACTGGGCATTGGCATTTTGGATAAGGCTAGTGGTTCTCTTGGCATCTTGAATGAACTCCAGGACATGGCCGAAACCGGAGATTACTCTTCTCCTCTCAGGAGTTGTTTTACACCAGAGACACCCCCAGTTATACACATCCCCACATATCCTATCCAATTACCGGTGACCTTAAGTGCTAGTCAGGAAAATATCATACGAAATGTGCCTCACCACAATTTAAGCTTGATCATTGGCCCTCCCGGTACCGGTAAGTCCTTTACTATAGCGGCTCTGGCAGCAGATCGGCTTAGTCAAGGACAGTCGGTCCTGATTGCCTCCAAGAACCTGCAAGCAGTCAATGTTGTTGCCGATAAAATTGAGCAGGAAATGGGATTGAAAGGCGTAGTAGTTCGGGCAGGAAGAAAAGACTACAGAAAACATCTGCGCAAAAGACTACAAGACTGGTTGCACGGCTTTGGCGTCAACAAATATTTTTCGTGGGATATTCAAAGAAAGCAAGGAGAAGTAAGACAGCATGCGCGCCAAATTACTAAGCTTGAGCAAATGCTAAGTTTGAGAGAAGAATACGAGAGAAAGCATGGCCAGCAAATTCTTACAGGACAAAGTAATTGGTGGCAAAGATGGAGCTTGTATTTCCTCAAGAAAAGGCTGGCGGGTATTCTCCCCATGTGGGATTTATGGCTCAAGTTGGAGAATCGACTGCAATACCTGCACCAACACAGTCGAGAATTGCTGCAAATGTATTTCCATTTGCACCTTTTCAATGCACTTAACACGCATCGGCAAGATTTACAGACTTTTTTACAGGCACTAAAATCAAAGACAGGTCAGCAAAAGGAAGACCTATTTCAGGAGACTAACTTCCGGCGGGTCCTAGATGCCTTGCCGATCTGGGTCGTGAATACAGCAGATGTGAACCGCGTACTTCCCCTACAAAAGGAATTATTCGATTTGGTTATTATAGATGAGGCTAGTCAATGCGACATTGCCAGTTCCTTGCCTTTACTACAGCGAGCTAAGCGAGCAGTGATCGTAGGAGACCCCAAGCAGCTGAGGCATATCTCTTTCCTTTCTCGGGCGAGGCAGTCTCAAATGGCCAATCAACTCAAGATCGGGCACCTCCCCGAAGACCAGTTGGCCTATCGTGACAAGAGCTTGCTGGACCTTATTTCTGATGGGATCACCCACCAAGGGCAGGTCTTTTTGCTAGATGAACACTTTAGAAGCTTACCCGAAATCATTGCCTTCAGCAATCGGCATTTTTATGAGCAGCAATTAAAGATCATGACTGCCACGCCAGAGACACTACAGGAAAAAGCGGTATTCCTTCATCCTACTGACGGAGTGAGAAGTCCACAGGGATATAACCCAAAAGAGGCGGAAGAAATCTTAGCTTTCCTCCAAAACCTAGCAGCTCAAGAAGCGCCCTTAGCGCCTGAACTCTGCCAAAAGATTGGCATCATCTCCCCTTTCAGGGATCAAGTCAATTACTTGAGAAAGATTATCTCAGAGCATACTACTGACACCCAATTAAGCCGACATAATGTTTTAGTCGGAACGCCTTTCGAGTTCCAGGGAGAGGAGCGAGACATTATCTTACTTTCATTTGCCCTAGATGCTTCAACTACTGCCGGTGTATTCCGCTATTTGGATCGCGAAGATGTTTTCAATGTAGCCATTACCCGGGCTCGTACCGCACAGCATATTTTCTTATCGATAGATCCCTCCAAAATTCCCCATCAACACTTATTGGGCAAATACATCGGATTTATCAACGATGAGGGTGACAAGTATGTCAACCATCAACGTATCCCTCCAGAAGATCACTTTATGGAGGAGGTCATCCTTTTACTAAAAGCTTGGGGCATTGAAGCCATCTACAAGAATTATCTAATTGCCGGAGTGGAGATTGATTTGGTTGTAGTACACGAAGGGCGAACCTATTGCATTGACCTGGTCGGTTATCCTGGTTACTACGAAAGGGCTCTACCGATTTCTCGTTGGAAAATGTTAGATCGAGTTGGGCTAAAGACCTTCGCTATGCCCTTTAGTCATTGGCAATTTGAAAGAGACGTTTGCTCCAAGGCTTTAGCAGATTTTCTTGGTATTAGTCTAGTTCTGGAAGAAGTGATCCTAAATTAAGTAGCAGCTAACGAATAGTGAACTGACGATAGTGGTAAGCTTGAGGGTCCTTCTTTTGCTTTTGAGTTTGTAGATCAACATCAAAAAGGCGATTTAAATTATTCCCGGCTAGGTCCTCCAATTTCGAATCAACCTGGATATGGTATCCTCCCGAGGGCCATGGTAAATCGGGATAAAAGCGCCATTCTTTTTGCTTTTGCATAATTTGCACCCTGCCGGTAAGCGGTTGATCTTTCCCATACCACACGGTGAGGGTATGTTGCAGCAGGGCATAATCTAGTACTTCATTAAATTCTACAATGAGGGGCTCGCGGCTCCCGACTGAAGGAGGTATTAATTTCCAGGCATTCGGTTTTGGCTTTTCTCTATCTGAATTCCCTACTGCAAACCGCCAGGTCCTATCATTCTTGATTGGATTCCCATGCTTATCTTTCCAGCCTTTATCCACATGCAATGTATAGCTCTCGCCTTGTACCAAAGGTGCCCCTAATAGCTGATTGGGCACTAGATCTCTTTTGACTCTACCGGGGTCCAACCAAAGCGTCAATCGTGTTCTATCTCCATTCCACAACTCTGGTTCGAGCTGCAAAAAAGGCAGGGCTAACGTATCTCCTTTTTCAGACATCCAATAAAGATGTTGATAACTATTCCCTACACTCATCGGAGCAGAGAAGTATAGGTACATCTTCAACAAGTTTTCAGGAATAGTATCTTGATTGGGATAAATGGCAGTTAGGCCTGTAAGTGGATAATCAACTTTAGGTACTTCAAATCTCCACAACTTTTCTCCCGGATAAAAAGCAACGTACTTCATACCTTCTGTGAAGGGAAAATGCGGAGAAAAAACCCAGCTTTGTTCGCTAATTTTTTCCCTTCTACCCGAAATGGCTTGGCTTTTCTGATGACGATTCGCCCACTCCTTGGCTGTAAATACTTCAAGGCTGGAAGGATCAAAGGCTTGTTCTTGGCGCAAATCCAAGCGGACACTCCATGCCTTTTTTCCTTCTTCCTGGATCAAAGTAAAAGTAGCGTCCTGACTCAATAAGGAGTAGCCAATTAGAAGTTGGAAGCAACAGCATAAGGTGAGGAAGGAAGTTCGCATTGAATCTGTGATTAGCAGTCAAAAGTTAATGGCCTCGGAAGCCTTTGCCAAAAGACTCCCGAGGTCAAGATGCGCTAGCAATTACAGACGGTTCTTATTCGTTGTAAATAGTGCCAAGTCTCCATTTGGACGACGCTGAAGCATTAGTACTCCGTCGCCATATTTGTCCATTTGTAAGACATTCACATAGGGCAGAGAAATATAGTCTACGCCCGCAGTCATAGAGTTGCCTTTCACAGGTTCCGTCAAATAATCCTTAAAAGCCGCTATATCATTAATCGCAATTTTCATCACCGGACGAGAGGTATTATTCATTAGGAAGTAAGCATCTCCATCTTTCTCCATTTGAATGATATCCAGCGGCGTATTTCGATTACCTAGCTCTGCAACGGTTCGTCCTTTGGTGTGCTCTCCGGCTTTGACTTCGCTCATAGGAAATAGCACTAGAGGAGTGCAGGTATAACTAGCCACGATATGCGGTTCTCCATTAAGATCAAAAGGCATAAAGGTTTTGATCGGAGCATAGGTTTCATACCTGCCATGGGCAGCGTGATAAATCTCCAAAGAAGCGTGCATTTGCTTCGCCTTGAAGGGGAAAGGAATGCTACGAAAAGTAGAGCTAAACTCCTCATTAGACAAGCCGCTAACCATCAATTTGCCGTCGTGGTAAGCTACATCAGAGATAGCCCATTTTCGCAACGCTCGCCCTCTTCGATCTTTTGCATCTGCAGCTACCGGGTTGGACAAATCTACTTTTGAATGGCTAACTTTATCCATCGGCATTACCTCCATACTTTCACCATCTGTTTTAATCAACATAGGTGTTCCATTACTATGTCGTATAGCTAGGTAAATGTTATGCGATAATGGGTTTACCGCCATATCAATAATTTGTACATCTTCCGCACTAGCACCTAGCAATGCGGCGATTTTTTGATCCACCTTATTCATATTCACATTGCCCGCTCCGCTACTTTCACCTGTATCTTTCGTATCAATGGCAACTACATTTGCCTTTTGTGCGTCTCCCACAAACAGAATACCTGCAGGTCCAAAAGCTAGGGCATTGATACTCTCGATAGCGGGATCACCAACAACAAAATCTTTGGTTAGGTCCTCACTATCATTATTGGCATGAACGTTGGTTAGTGCTACCAAGCCCACGAATAGGATCAATAAATAGAAGTTCTTCATGATTAGGAAATTTAATGTATGTGACCCCACCTCCTAATGGAAGGTAGGAGAATAATTACAAAACATCAACAGCCCTCCGAAGAAAGGGTTCTTCAGAAAGCTCCTATTTTAATCCTATCTGTAGATAAAAGAAACTACTGATCCGATTTTAAGAGTTTCCGGATCTTTGTATTTGGGTTAAAGTCATAAGTCATGCTTGCATTATCATTAACCACCGCTCCTTCCTTGTCCACTAGTATAAAAAGCGGGCCATAATCATCGGTACGAAGCACAAAGTTTCGAGTCAATTCGTCCGAGAGATCTAGCCTGTAGTGGTTAAAAAAATCCAATTCTTTTTTTTGTCCTTTCAATACTTGCTTCCAAATACTAGGATTTTTAGCCGTAAAGATCAACTGAAATTTAACTAAAGAATCCTGCGTAACCTTCTTACCAAATAGACGAAAGTAGGTACTGAGCTCCTTTTCCGTGCTTTCATCGTTTTTCCACAGACACAAGTATTGAATTTGGCCTTTAAATTCGCTTAGGGTTTTGCTGTTCCCCTGTTCATCTAACAATTTTAAGTCCGGCATGGGCAAACCATCCAGTTTCATTGACTTTACCTGGTGAATACGAATTAGTGGATCCTTCAGAAATTGAGGAGCCGCACTTTTGAGAAAATCCTCGTACTCATACGCAGCATATACATAGTCAGCTTTTAACAGTTCTTTCAAGATGGCATATTTGATATAGTATTCCGAAACTCCGCTCAGTTCATCACCTGCAATTTTATATCGGTCGGCAAACTTTTTCAACTGGTCTTCAATAAATCTACCGTAAGTCCCCGTGTTCTTGAAATTGATCCAGTTTAAAAGTGCGCTCTGATAATTGGGGCTTGTAATGGCTTCATCGTCTGCCAAGGCAAGTTCTTCCAAATAAGAGGTGTATTCAGCTGGCATTTCCACGACTTTCAAATTAATCATCGGTCGATAATGATTATAAAAAGCCAATAGCCAATCGACCAACTTATAGTTAATCTGGTTATCCATAAAGCTTCTAAAGCCATCGGATAAAGGCATCTTAATTCGCTCGACGTATTGCTCGAAGTACCCCTGCTTCATCCTATTCAACTTCTGCACCGCATCCCAGTAAGCTTGGGCATCTTTACGCTGTAGGGCACTTTCTAAATCCCCGTAAGCCAGTTTCTTTTCAAACATCGAATACTGAAAGAGAAAAGTATTGTTAGGACTTCCCTCTCCTTTGTATTTGACAACTAGCTGATCATTAATATTTTCTAGAGACACAACTAAGCTGTCGCCAGGTTCCAAGTATAATGGCAGGTTTAGCACGCCAATCTTCAACTCGAACTGCTGACTTGGAGGTAGTAATAGGTTAAGTTTAAAAGTACGATCTTCACTGACCTGGATTACCTTGCTTTCAGGTTCGTCCACTGCAGATGCTCCTATGGTCTTTAAAACAACCTCTTTGACAGCGATTTCATTTAAATGACCGATGAGAACAACCTGATCCTTCGCCTTTCCGGTAAAGGCGACAAGGCAAACAACCCACAATAGGAAAAGTCTTTTCATAGCTAAGTTTATTCGTAGGTCTAAAGTAGGAAAACTTAGCCGATGTAAATTTTAAGGAAGGGTTAAAGTCCTATTCATTAGCCGCCATACAGTGGATTTTCTCCTTGCTGCACAGGATCAACAAATAAAGGATTAGAATCTGACTCGCCGCCAGCTTTGATGATGATAATCTCTTCTTGCTTCAATTCTTTAGTAGCAAACGGGCCGAAGTTGTTGTCTTGAGTATGCATAGCAGTTAGATTTAGATGACTTAAGTTAGAAAAATTAAGTCAGTAATTGCTGTACATTAGTACGCAAAACGAAAACCATGCAAAAAATCCTTCCAACCCTGCTTGGGTTTAGCCTTCTGCTATCCTGTTCTCAGTCAGCAGATAAGATCTTTGTCTTTTCCTATTTCATGAATAATGGTGAAGATGGCCTTCATCTCGCCTACAGTGAAGATGGGTTCAATTGGAGCTCCTTGAATAATAATGAATCATTCCTCACTCCAACTGCGGGAAAAGATAAATTGATGCGAGACCCTTGCATTATCAAAGGAGGAGATGGTAAGTTTCACATGGTATGGACCGTGAGTTGGAACGAACAAGGCATTGGCTACGCTCACTCCCTAGACCTCATCAACTGGTCTGAGCAGCAATACATTCCCGTGATGGAGCACGAACCCAAAGCTCGAAATTGCTGGGCACCAGAACTCTACTACGACGAGAAAGACGAACGGTATTTGATCTACTGGGCTACGACAATCCCCGGCCGCTTTCCTGAAACCGATTCAACCGGAGATAATGGCTACAATCATCGAATGTACTATACCACCACAAAGGACTTTACAACCTTTAGCGAAACGCAGCTTCTGTATGATCATGGGTTCAATGTTATTGACGCCACCATTCACAAGACTCAGGATGAATACATCATGTTTTTAAAGAATGAAATTCGTTATCCCAAACCAGAAAAGAACCTGCGAATTGCCAAGAGCCAGCATCTGTTAGGGCCATATTCCATGGCTTCTGATCCCGTCAGCCCTAAAGACGTCTGGGTGGAAGGGCCAACAGCCATCCCATCCGATCAAGGCTGGACAGTCTATTTCGACCGGTATATGGAAAAGCGAATGGGGGCTATCTTCTCCGAAGACTTGAAGGAATGGACAGATATCACGGAGGAAGTAGACTTCCCCGACGGGACTCGGCATGGCACCGTATTTAAGGCAAGTCGGAAAGTTCTCGAGGGCCTGCTAGCGAAGTAAGAAAGCTCGTGAAACTTCCCTGGTTGTGGCTTAGTAGAACTCCGGATGTTTCGGCCCAGATGAGATTGGAACCCGGTCTTGCTGTCGAAAACACCCTGATTCACCTCTCACTTTCCCGATCTGACTACTTATTATTGGTGAAATCTTGACCTCGAACGCATTTTTGTAGCGAATTACCCCTAAAACCTAATCACCATGAATACGATCGAGTTACTCCTCCAAACAGGGAAATTGGACAAAGTTTTCGAAAGCCTACAAGAATGTGTAGTCAGTCGGACCATGAGAAATGAAGTCCTGAGCCTCCAAAGTGAA
>JAHQWA010000088.1 GCA_019634045.1 Saprospiraceae bacterium | reverse complement strand
GCTTCTCCATCTCCTCGAATCTGCCAAATAAGCCGGTCGTCCCCGGTTTCCTGTGTCCAGTCATTGGGCAAGCCATTATTAAAGTCTTCCTGGAAAAAGGAAACTTGGGTTTTTGCTGTAGAAAAGATAAAAAGCAGAGGTAAAAGAAGGGGTAAGGCTGCTTGTAATTTCATTTTTGAAAAGTGGTTTATGGTTGATTTGGATTTTGTGCTTTTTGGGGATTTTTCGCTTCTAGTTCAAGAAGTGGATTTGGCTTTGTTTCAAACCCACTTTTCTATTTTCCTTCTCTGACAATTTTTGTGGTCAGCGTTTTAGATGGAAGACTCGCGACCAAGGGAAGTAGGGCTTTCAGCTAAAAGGCTGACTCAAGCACACAAAAATTGTCGGAGAACCTCTATTGTTTACTAAGCATTTCTAAATGTAAGCATTAAGTAATTACTTCAGCATGGATTGAGATAAAGAAGGCCCCTCCCAAGGAGGGGAAAGGCCTTCGATTACTGGGTATCGGTTTTGGGATAAACCCATACTTGAGGGTAAACTACTGATGATCAAAAGGGCCGATCGTAATGATCTTAGGGATTAAGCTTCACAAAGGAACGTTGTTCCGTGAAGCCTTTGGCTCCTTTAATTCGCAGATAGTAGATTCCCCCCGGCTGTTCATGCAGGGATAATTGAAATTGGGTCGTTTCATGGTATTGCTTTTCGATCAGGATCTTACCATTTAGATCCAGTACTTGTACTTGATAATTGTCGGATTGAGGTAATCGGACCTGTAGATCACCCGGCGTAGGATTCGGGAATAAAAGAACAGAGGCAGCACGTTCCTCCGGTCTGGCGATCGGTTGGCCGCAAGGGCCTGGGGTCCAACTAGTCAAGCCATTATAAAACTCAGCCACGCAGGCATTCAAGTAGGTCTTTCCATCACAACCACAGACAGGGTCTGGGGTAAGGGAACAGCTAACGGTCTGGTCTATCTGATTGGGGTCAATACAGGGTATGGGTTGCCCACATTCTGGCACAACTAGGGGCAAACTATCCAGATGGCAACACCAGCCGTCCTCTCCCAGTAGAGTGACTTTATAGTACAGCACATCTCCTGGGTTGAGTGGTGCCACACTATTGATATTCACCGTTTGCGTAGTACTTGACCCGCTGGCCAAGGTGATATTGAAAAAGTCCGGATTGAAGCTGTATCCCGGTGTTTGCATTTCCAATAGGATCATATTGGAGGTCACAGCAGGAGCCGTGTTGTTGGTTATTGTTAGGGTATAGCTGAGTGTATTATTATCGATACACTCTACCTTGGTATCCTCAACTAACAAACAAGACTCACACTCAAATCGCAAGGTATCAGAGCAGGCGATAATGGTTTCCCCAGTAGCATCTACCGTGAGCCAATGAAAGGCCACCTCCTGTGGTGTCTGAGAAGCACTCGTGATGCCATCCAAGCAGAAAAACATATCAGTATCTACTCCGGTAGGGACATAGCCTCCATTGTGTGTCCAAACGATATCATCCTGAGCTGCATTAGGCGTAGGCACCCAATTCCCGCCTCCCGCATACTGACTGAAATATACACCAGGTGTTAGGATCTCTGTTTGAACACCGGTAAAATAGTTATCACAATAGTCATTTACCAAGGTCATCCGGTAACAGCATTCTTCCTCACTATCCAAGGGGGCAGCAGATACTTGCACTGATTCACAGGGATCTTGCGGTAAAAGCGTAATGCAATGCGTGAAATGGCAGCATTCGTAGGTTCCACTTAAGAAAACTACATCAAAACAGATTTCGGTTGGCTGGGTTATCGGAGTTGGAGGATAAATTACTAGATCAAACGGCCCTCCGACATTATTATCGGGAATAGGGAAACTAGGATGTGGGGCAGACCAATATTGGTCGCTAAATGTCCAGCCTGGAGGGAGATTATTGATCACTACGCCAGTAACATCATATCCGGACAGATTTTCTACGTAAAAACTATAACTGTACGCAGATTGCACGGCGCAGTCTACCTCTACGGTATCCTCAATGATCCTACCGCAATCACTACAGAGTTCTTCTTCCAACCATTCGATCGGACGCTGTCTTTCCGTAATGCGTGGCTCTGGGATTTCTCTTTCTTGTACCTCTGTTCGTCCATCTCTAGGATCAAGCTCAAAAGGAACGATCTCTAAAAAAGCATCCTTTGTTATACAAGAAGAAAACGCTCTATCCATTCGTCCGATCAGCGCATCCATCATACCAAAACCACTAGGGTTATCGGTTCGGTTGTCGTGATACAGCAAATCAGCGTTATTATATAAGCGTAGAGTTCCTACCTCGTAAGCAGTTTCAGCATCTTCCATATACCTCGACCAAAGTAGGGTTGGGAAAGTACTGACGACATTTTGCTGAAACTTATGCACCATTGGGCGATCTACGCCGTCATGATTCCCCATGCTTAGGGCATAGAAAGCTCCGTCTCCGTCCAATTCCGTCACATGCCAAATTCTCGTACGCCCAGGGATCGTCAATGCCCATCTAGCCTGCCCCGTTATGGGATCAATTCGCGTGAGCAAGGCATTTTGTGCGCTACCTGGTCGGTACATTCCACCTAGCAGCAAATCGCGATTAGGCATTACTGCGGCATCCTGAAACAGTGTCAGGGTAGGTGTGTATTCAAAATCTTGAGCCGTTGGGTTACCGTTGGCATCTAGGATTACCCATTTCGCTCTTTGATCTACATTTCCGAGGATGACAAAGCTACTTGGACCAACGGCCAACATGCCCCGGACAAATTCATTGTCCGTTCCAGACTGGAGCTGCCGCTTCCAAATAATATTGCCATTGATATCGAAGTTATAGAGTACAACCCGATCGGTCATAGAAGGTGAGTTATTTGGGTTTTCAACCCCCAATACATAGTACTCGCCCGTACCTGCAGGAACAGTGGTGAGTCGGATAACTCGAGAAAAAGACTCTCTACCCAAATTTTCATAATACCGAGTCCACAACACAGTTCCCGTATCGGTAATCTTAGAAATCACGGAGAGATTGTTGTTTTGCGGTCCACCAGGTATTCCCACCGGCGTGGAGCGTCCGACCACTAGAAATGCGTCGTCCTTGGTAGGTACAAAATCTAGCCATTGCACAGTAGTGTCTTCAATCATGGTCGTCCACTGTAGCTGACCATTGATGTCAAATCGACTAAAAACGCCCAGAATATCAGGGTTTTCACCTAAATAGCCACAAGCGTAGATAGCACCATTGTGAACGCGTACCTCTGTGTAGCCCTGAGGTTTGGCATCACCATATAGTTTTTGAAAGGGAGGTTGTGCCAGCAAGGTGTTAGCAGCCCCCAACATAAAAGGTAAAAGGAATAAAACCAGAGTGAGCGTGGATAACTTTTTTTGCATCGTTTTGGATTTTGGTGATTATGATCCAATGACGGAAGTCAAATACTGTAGTGAGTCATTGGTTTTGTAGGTATGTCTGGTGTGTTTTTGAAATCTTACCTTTTGCTGAAAAAAAAATTACTCACCCGCTCAGTACTCACCGGGTGAGTAATTCACCCCCCAGGAACAAGTCCAAATCTTAAATTCCAGAATATCAGCACTTTAGCAAAACACTCACCCCCTGAGTACTCACCCCCCGAATTCTCAGCAATTACTTGCGTATATTTGGCTTTTAGAAAAGCGTTTGACAATGCCTGAACAACAAGACCAAGTACTACTAGAAGGACTAAAAAAAGGAGAGCGAGCAGTTTTACAGCGGATTTACCAGGAATATGCCCCTAAGGTGAGTGCCTGGATCGTCAAGCATGGCGGGCAGCAAGAAGAGGCCAAGGATATCTTCCAGGAATCCCTCGTGGCCATTTATGACAAGGTGGCGGGACAAGATTTCCAACTCCCCTGCGCTTTTGGTGCCTACTTCATGGGCATTGTCCGTTACAAGTGGCTCGACAAAAAAAATAAAAATAAACGCGATCAAGAGGTAAGAAACCAGAATCTTCAGCGATATACAGATGAAAATGACCCCAATATAGAAGACTTGCTCATTGCTACTGAGCAGGCGCACCACCAAGCCCAAAGACTGGAAAACACTTTTAGACAACTTTCCGACCTTTGCCAGCAATTGCTGACTTTGATCAAAGGCGGGCGCTCCACGGAAGAGATTATACAAACACTATCATTCAGTAATGCGAATGCACTTTATCGCCGTAAAAATGCCTGTTTGGAACGCTGGAGAATACTCCTTTCCGAGGCCTAAAGCAATGAGTTATGACCGACGACTACTCAAAAAAAATAGAAAAATACTTCAATAATGAACTGGACGAGGCCGAACGCACTGCCTTTGACCAAGAGCTGGCAGAAGACGCCAAGCTAGCCAAGTCCTTTGCACAGAGAAAGCAAATGGAAGACTTTCTTGCCGTACGGCCGGGACGTGAACAACTCAAGGCAGAAATAGCAGAACTGGGCGATTCTTTCTTCTCGGCCGCTGCTGAGCCTACGGCAAAAACAATTCCGCTCCGGCGCCGACTCTATTGGATTGCTGGCGCCGCAGCCGCAGCCATCATATTACTACTTCTCCTTCCGCCTTGGTTGAATTCTCCACCCAGTTATCAGCAGTTCGCAGATCACCGTCCATTGTCGATGCAAGAGCGAGGAACAGATCAGGAGAATCTCCGGCAAATCGAAACTGCCTTCAATGCTAAAAATTACAGCTCGGCTTTACTACTACTAGAAGAGCATCTACAAGTACAACCCGATGATCAGCAAGCACAGATATATGCTAGCATAGCAGCACTAGAGCTTGACCAGACCGATAAAGCCATAGCAGGTCTTACTCCAATAGGCACTGGCCAATCCATTTACAAAGCAACAGCGCAATGGTATTTGGCCTTAGCTTACCTAAAACAAGAGAACTACGAACAATCTCGAGCGGCGCTCTCCAGCATCCCCGCCGAAAACTACTGGTATACAAAGGCACAGGAATTACTAAAAAAGTTACCGCAAGAATGACTCTCTTTGACAATGCAACCCTTGGTTTAACTGTTACTATATTTCTCGCCCTATTAGCTTTTCGATTGGGTCGGACGCAACAGCTCAGCAACACGGCCTTTACCGTATGGGTAATGGTTGCTGTAGTTTGGGCTTTATTCTTCCCGAATACCTTACAGTCTTGGAATGGTTTTTCCCTCAAAACATTGATCATCCCCCTTTTGATGATCATCATGTTTGGAATGGGAACGGCAATGAGCTTGGAAGATTTCAAAGGCATCTTAAAAATGCCAAAGGGTGTGCTAATCGGCCTGGCCTGTCAGTTTACCATCATGCCGCTCATTGGCTTTTCCCTAACCGTTGTCTTCAATTTCCCTCCTGAGATTGCTGCGGGGATCATCCTAGTAGGCTCCTCCCCTAGCGGCTTAGCCTCAAACGTAATGTCCTACATTGCAGGCGCCAATCTCGCCCTTTCCTTAACCCTGACCGCCATTGCCACCTT
>JAHQWA010000087.1 GCA_019634045.1 Saprospiraceae bacterium | reverse complement strand
TCGATTTCTTACTTTCGGAATATTGTCGATTGCGAAAATTAACTGTACTAATTTTTTGTTCGTACCATTCATCTTCGAAATTCTGCCCCAATAATGCTGATTATTCTGCGACAGCTCTCCATTTTAGGGTATAGTTATCGAGTAAATGACTGCACCCTAAAATGGAGGATTTCAACGGAAAAAAGGTACTCATTACTGGCGGATCACGTGGCATCGGTAAAGCCACGGCACAAGCCTTCGCTGCCAAAGGCGCGCAAATTGCTATTAATTTCAGATCAGATAGCACCGCAGCGGGGGAAACGATAGAATCATTAGACGGAGAAGGACATTTTGCCATCAAGGCAGATATATCCAAACCCAATGCCGTAGAAAAACTGACCGAGGCAGTCATTGGTGAATTTGGACAGATCGATGTATTGGTTAATAATGCCGGTATCTATCTTCCCCACCCAATTCTGGATTCTGATTACTATACTTGGCAGCAAGCCTGGAAAAACACCTTAGACTTAAACTTAACTGGGGTCGCCAATATGTGCTATTGGGCTGCACAACATATGAAGGAACAAGGCGGAGGACATATTATCAATGTCTCCTCCCGAGGCGCTTTTAGAGGAGAACCGGACCACCCTGCCTATGGAGCTAGTAAAGCTGGGCTGAATGCCATGAGTCAATCCTTAGCCAAAGCACTTGGGCCTCATAAGATCTATGTGTCGGTCGTGGCTCCCGGATTCGTAGCGACGGACATGACGCAGACCATACTGGAAGGGCCAGATGGCGAACATATTCGCAACCAAAGTCCACTGCAGCGTGTAGCGACACCGGAGGAGGTAGCACATGGAATAGTCTTTCTGGCCGAACAAAATTCAGCTTTTATGACCGGGGCTATTTTAGATATCAACGGAGCTTCTTATTTGCGGACTTAAGGGAGGACTGGAAATCTTCAAGTGCCCTTAGCTACTTGTCGAATCTTTCGAATCAAATCATGCTCAGCAATGGGTTGAATCGGCAGTCGAAGCATTCGGTTCGATGTTCTTAGAATATCTGCTTCGCCGAGGTACAGTTGCCCTTTCGCCGAAGTCATCACCAGCAAAGTAGCTGTCAATTGGGTAGGAATATTGATGGCCGAAAAGCGGCGTCCCGTAGGATACATTCGGACCACGGCATTGATATCTCGAAACACCAAAAAGGCCAATCGGTCTTCAAACGCTTCAATTACAGTTTGCATCTTAACGCTGAGCATCACCTTCTGTCTCGCCTTCACAAAGCAATCGCAATTCCACCAATTCAAATGATCAATTGAAAAGTTGAAGTAGCGTTTACCGATGTTTTTAACGAGATTTAAGTGTTGATCTGAAGCCAATTCCCAATCAAAGTTAAAGCCGGAACGGTAGGCCCGAGTAGAAGAGCTACTTCCCCGAAAGAGTCGCATAGCTACTGGGTTGTTGACTTCCTCCCGAATGGGAAGTTCAACATTCACGCTTTTACACAAAGAGAGCTCTCCCGCCTCCGTGCTTGCCTGCAATTGAAATTGACCCGCGGACTCCAAGAGGCGGTCTTCACTAGTGGTCGGTAAGCCGGTAAAGATCATTTCATCTTTAGAAAAAGCCTCCCGCAACTTCAAAGTCACTGCATCAGTGACTACTTGACCAGCAGAATCGATAAAACTGTTTGGAAAAAAAGTAAGCCTAGTGCCCAATTTCCCCACCACTGTGGTCCGCCTACTAGGGTTGACCACAAAGGACTGAGTTGGCAGGGCGTGGGCTTCCAGAAAAGATTGGAAGGCAAAGCCTTGCCCCCCCTGCAGAGAATGTGCCGGTACTTTTGTCGGTAGCGTCATACCTTAATTAGTTTTCTCATAGTTTAGAAATCTTAATTCAATTAAGGCGAGTGTCTGAACTAAGATTAGATCGCTGTGTAGTTCGGCTGTGAGTGCTTTCACAGTGGGGGCGAAGTATTGTTTCGCTTGCTAATTGGATCAAATGATTTGCTGAATGCTTATGGTGGAGGGTGATATTTGCCACTTAAAGGGATGTGATAAGCAAATATAAACATTCGGTTTGAAAATCGCTACTCATCATGGCACTAATTTATTAACAAATGGTAGCTTTTGACTCTTATTCGGTCTCTTTAGTTAAGAAAACGGCAACTTTCCACTTTTGTTTCATAGTGTCGAAAGAAATGTGAATTCAGTCAAAATTCTATTTTTCTAAACCCACTCCTCTTCTACTCTTCGGGAAAATATTATACCTTGATCACTTAGTACTTTATTCAAAAGAGCGATACCTATGAGACCATTGGCTGAGCGGATGCGTCCGAATCAATTATCTGACTACGTGGGGCAACAACACTTAGTAGGCGAATCTTCTGTCCTACGCCAAGCCATCGAAACGGGCCAGATCCCCTCCTTTATTCTTTGGGGGCCTCCCGGTGTAGGGAAAACAACCCTCGCCAACATTGTGGCACAGCAACTCAAACGCCCCTTTCACACCCTAAGTGCTATCAACTCTGGCGTAAAGGACATTCGCGAGACGATACAAAAGGCCAAAAGCCAACAATTTTTTGATCGCCCCAATCCGATTTTGTTTATTGATGAGATCCATCGTTTCAGTAAATCACAACAAGATTCCTTGCTGGGCGCAGTCGAACAAGGAATAATTACCTTAATTGGGGCCACGACGGAAAACCCTTCCTTCGAAGTGATTGCGGCGCTACTTTCGCGCTGCCAGGTTTATATTCTCAAGCCTTTACACAAGGAGGAATTGATCCAATTGATCGATGATGCGCTGGAAAAGGACTATTACTTGAAAGAAAAGGATATCAAAGTAGCGGAATATGATGCCATGTTGAGATACTCCGGAGGAGATGCCCGGAAGCTCTACAACATTTTGGAATTGGTGACCAACTTTGATGAAGAAGGCACCTTGGAAATTACGAATGAACTGGTCACTGAAAAGGTCCAGCAAAATGTCAGCATTTATGATAAGGCTGGAGAACAGCATTATGATATTGCCTCGGCCCTGATCAAATCCATCCGCGGGAGTGACCCCAATGGCGCAGTGTATTGGTTGGCGCGGATGATCGAAGGTGGGGAAGATGTAAAATTTATTGCCCGCCGTATTATGATCTCGGCGGCTGAGGATATCGGTCTGGCCAACCCAAACGCCCTCCTGATGGCCACCACGGCTTTTCAGGCGGTGCAAGCCGTCGGTTTTCCGGAGGCGCGCATCATTCTTTCTCAGGCTACGGTCTACCTCGCCACCTCGCCGAAAAGTAATTCTGCCTACATGGCCATCAATAAGGCGCAAGCGATCGTGAAAAAGACAGGCAATCTCCCTGTTCCCTTGCATCTTCGCAATGCCCCCACGCAGCTCATGAAACAATTGGACTACGGCAAAAACTATTTATACGCTCACGATTACCCGGGGAATTTTGTACAACAGCAATACCTACCTGATGAATTGGAAGGTCAACATATTTTTGAACCGCAAGACAATAATCCTACGGAAAGAAAAATTAAGGAACGCTTGCAGCAGCAATGGAAGGGGAAGTATAAGTATTAAAGCCTTGCTGCGACTGCTGCGTTTTGGATGGCCTTAAGTAGTGCAAAACCTGTTAAAAAAGTAAATCATGATGGCAAGAATTTGGCATGGGGTGACTAAAGCAGAACATTTTGAAGAATACACGGCTTTCATGAAATCGATCGCCATACCAGATTATAAGAAGACTACCGGATTCGTCAAGCTTTCCTTTCTAAGAAGAATAGAGGCTGATATTGCTCATTTTACATTGATAACGTATTGGGAGAACCTGGAGGTGATCAAGCATTTTGCTGGAGATGATTATGAAATTGCCAAGTACTATCCAAAAGACCAGGACTATCTGCTGGAATTTGAAGAGAAGGTACAGCATTTTGAAGTATTTGCTGATGAATGATTACTGCCATAAAACACATCGGCTAAACAACGGCTACTGAATGAAGTGCAAAAACTGTGAAAAGAGTTTTGAGGGAAGTTACTGCAACCATTGCGGTCAAAAATCCGAGATTCGGAGAATTGATGCCAAATACCTGCTGCACGAAATTCCAAACAGTGTTTTTCAGCTGGATCGTGGATTCTTGTTTACGGTGAAGGAATTGTTCCTTAGACCAGGCCACAGTATCAGAGCATTTTTGCAGGGAAAGCGAAAACCCCACTACAAGCCATTTGCCTATTTGATTATCACTTTCACCTTATATGCTCTAGCAGCCTATTTCATGGCCCGGAATACATACATAGATGATCTGCTATTTGGATTTAAGGGACGCATGATGGAGAGTGGGGAGGCCGTTAACACTCCTATTTTAGATTGGATCTCTGCGCATCAGGTTTACGTTACGCTCTTGATTTTACCATTTTTCTCCCTGGCATCCTATCTAGCCTTTATTAGATCGAGTTATAATTATTTTGAGCATTTGGTCTTGAATCTTTACATCACTGGCCAACAGATGATCATCTATTTAATATTGGGTTTCATATTCTTTCAAGATAATGTGCTAACGGGTGTTCCGATCCTCATTGGATTTTTCTATAACTTCTGGGTGTACTACCAGTTTTTCCACCATAAACGGCCTATGGCCAAGGTGGGGCTAATCGCTTTAACTTACCTCACCTTTGTAATTGGCGTCCTACTCATCACAGTAGTAGCAGGAAACTTGGCTCATCTCCTTGCTCAATAGGCCACAACTATTGATCAAACCGATCACCTTACGATAGACGAAGGCCCCGCTCAGCATATGTGAGCAGGGCCTTCATCCTTGATCCTAATATTATCTAAGAAACTATTTGAGTTTAGCTGCTAAGCTTAATTACTCTTTCACTTCCCCACGGCTTTCCCTCTTGCCGAAGGTTCCACTGGGATTGTAAGCACATTAGTCCCTTTGCTTAAGGTAGCAAACCACTGGCGTGTACCAGCGCCTTCTAGACCTTCGAGCAATTGGTAGCAAGTGTCCAAGTAGGATAGCATTTCCTTCTTGCCTTTACCACTCAACAAGCTAAAGTCTTTGATTATGGTTTCAAAATCGGATCGCTTAGCTTTGATTTTGGACATGGCTTCCAACATGATCGGATCACTAGCAGGATGCCCTAAATAGACTCTATCCAGCACAGACTGTAGCTTGTGGTCCACATTAGCTAAAGCGTAAGAAGTATTAACTAGACCAGAGAAATCAAAGTCGTAAGCCACCGGGATAGCGCGAGACCCTCCCTGAGTAATCACATACTTCAAGTTTCTACCCATAGCCAGGTTCCAGTCTTCGTTACCGATAAGGTATTGGAACATGGACATTTGCGCTACTAACTTTTCATCCACTTTAGCTACATCCGGATACATGCAGTCGCACTCCACACCGCCTAATCTTTCAGCCATTTCATCCGTATCTTCGATGATAAAGCCATAACGCTTGGTCTTAGGCAATTTCTTTGCGCTATCGACATAGGTAATCTTGACTAGTTGCACACGGAAGCTTTTCGGACTTAAAGCATTGTACATTTGGTACGTCAAGTACTCTTTTAGCACGTTATCATTCCCCGCCTTCTTGTCTCCTAAACAATGCGTAACCAATTTAATATCGTTGTGGTTATTCAAACCACGCTTCTTTAGGTCTTTTTTAGGAAACTTCAATTTTACAGGTGGGAACGCGCACACTCGGCGACGAAATTTGCCGCGCAGCAATACTTTAAGATCTACCTCTTGAGCCGTGCCATTGGTATCATCAAAATACAATTTGGCCGGTTCTTCGAGATCTTTTTTTCTGTTTTCAATCAGGTTAGACCAATCGCTTTCTAAGGTAACTTCGAGGACTTCTCCTCCGGCACTTAGCCAGTCAAATACAGTTTTAGTTGTAGCTTCTTTGGGGGGCGAGGAATGGGCTGCCAGGCCGATCCAGGTAAAAAGCCCCAGACAGAGGGTTAACAAATAACGGGTTGTCATTAGGTTGTTGATTTTAATATGAACAGTCGGATTTTTCAACACTTTTCTTAGCTTTACATATTAAGGAGTAAAAAAAATTTGCAGGGTTGCTCATACTCAAATATTTTAACACCCTTTTAAGAAATACTCGATCTTTATTAGGAAACTTCCAGTAACTAATTGTTCTATCGAGGGTCTTTACTCCAAATCTATCTGCACCTTTGCACGCTCCTACTTACTTTCTCCAATAGCTAGAGGATGAAAATAGCAAGAGTGAATAAGCGCGGAAGTAGATTCAAGAAGTAGACTCTAGTACAATACAAAATGTTACTAAAAGTTGAATTTCTCCGGCAAGTATTGGACAGTGGCAACTAAAATGGTAAATATTTTTATCGCATAAGACATTCAAAGACAACCAACTATTCCTGATTATCAAACACGCGAAAGAATATAGCCACTTCAGCCCTCTTTTGGGCTTAATCCTTTACCGCCAAGCTCCTGTAGCAGACCAAGAATTTCATGACGCAAAGCTACAGGTATTCCAAATAAGATTCCAGTATTTACGCATAAACTTCCATTTTCGAAATTTAATTTCGACTAAAGTGATGCTATTATCTATTAATGTTTAGGTGTGCGGCAATGCCTGTTTAAAATTTCATGAAAAAGCGACTTCGAAAATTTATCATGTCAAAACGGGTAAAAACACTATTACTACTAGCCATAATTGGCTCTTTTTGGGGATGTAAAACTACAGATCCACCACCTGCGCCAATTGTCCAGGCTCCCATAGCCGAACAACCAAAGAACATTATCTTATTGATCGGGGATGGAATGGGACTCACGCAGGTCAGCGCAGGACTATTTCATAACAACAATCGTTTTAGCTTAGAAAAGTTCCCCGTTGTCGGACTACACAAATCTCATTCAGCGGACTACTTAGTAACAGACTCTGCGGCAGGTGCCACCGCCTTTGCGTGTGGACGAAAAACCTTGAATGGTACCATCGGTATGACTCCCGATTCCTTGGCCTGTGAAACCATCTTAGAAGAGATGGAAACCAGAGGCTATGCAACGGGCTTAGTCGTTACCTCTACCATCGTACATGCCACTCCTGCTGCCTTCTTTGCGCATCAGCCCCTGCGGGTCTTTTACGAAAATATCGCAGCGGATCTCGTAGAACGTGAAGTAGATCTATTTATTGGAGGAGGACTTGAATATTTCACTAACCGCAATGTGGATGAAAGAAACCTGGTAGAAGAATTAGAGGTTAAAGGATATAAGGTGGGGGCCTATAATCGGCAATCCCTAAAGCGGTTTACACCCGTGCAGGGACAAAACTTTGCCTATTTCACCGCGCAGACTCAGCCCCCAGAAGTACTGGAAGGAAGACACTACCTTCCTTCTGCCAGTCTGATGGCTGCTGAGTTTTTAAGTGAGAAAAATGATCAAGGCTTCTTCCTGGTGGTAGAGGGGTCTCAGATTGATTGGGCGGGACATGCTAATGATGATCACGCACTGGTAAAAGAACTGATGGATTTTGACCAAACGATCAATAATTTGTTAAACTTTGCAAGGAAGAGGGGCGATACCCTGGTACTCGTAACCGCCGATCACGAGACCGGAGGACTAGGGATTGATACCGGTTCTAAAGTGGGCAGGTTGAAGCTCACCTTCAACCTCAACGATCATACAGCCACTATGATACCTGTTTTTGCTTATGGTCCAAGGGCAGAATTATTCTCAGGCATCTACGATAATACGGCTTTGTATCACAAAATGAGGGAAGCGATGGGTTGGGAAGCAAGGGAAAGTCACACCTATCGTCCCAGCAGGTAGGCCGAATTGATGCGTCAGAGGCAGGAATTTGGACCGGAATTTTGGTAGTGTGGTAAACATTTTATGCTGAATTTCATTTAATACTGCATGTATTTATAATCGACTAGCAGACTCAAATCGTTATAACTATATACAAAACATTAAATTATGACAGTACAGGTGGAATACACTGAGGATCTGCAGATGATCATGGAAAGTGCCCGTGATTTTGCAGAAAATTATATCCGCCCTCATGTAATGGAATGGGATGAATCCCAACATTTCCCCGTAGATGTGTTCAGAAAAATGGGGGAATACGGTTTTATGGGCATTCTAGTCCCGGAGATCTATGGAGGTGCTGGACTGGGCTACCAAGAGTACATTACCATTTTAGAAGAAATCTCCAAAGTTTGTGGCAGTATCGGCTTGTCCCTTGCAGCCCACAATTCACTTTGTACCAACCACATTTTGTCCTTCGCTAACGAGGAACAAAAACATCAATACCTGCCCAAGTTGGCAAGTGGTGAGTGGATCGGTGCCTGGGGACTTACTGAACCTAATACCGGTAGTGATGCGGGAAGAATGAAATGTGTGGCTCAAAAAGACGGGGATTACTACATCCTCAACGGAGCCAAGAACTTTATCACGCACGGCATCAGCGGAAATGTAGCAGTGGTAATTGCACGAACCGGAGAACTACTAGATAGCCATGGCATGACGGCCTTCGTGGTTGAGCGCGGAACGCCCGGTTTTAAAGCAGGCAAAAAAGAGAATAAGCTGGGCATGCGTGCCTCCGAAACAGCAGAAATGATCTTTGAAAACTGCCGCATTCACAAAAGCCAAATCCTCGGGCAAGAGGGTGAAGGTTTTGTACAAGCGCTGAAAATCCTGGATGGTGGTCGCATTTCTATCGCTGCCTTATCACTAGGTATTGCTAAAGGAGCCTACGAAGCCGCTAAAGCCTACTCTAAGGAGCGCGAACAATTTGGCAAACCGATCTCTTCCTTCCAAGCCATTAGCTTCAAATTAGCTGATATGGCGACTAAGATCGAAGCCTCCGAGCTACTTACCAGAAAAGCCGGGAACCTAAAAGATAAGGGAGAAAGAGTGACTAAGGTTTCTGCCATGGCCAAGTACTATGCCTCTGAGACGGCTGTGGAAGTGGCTAACGAAGGGATCCAAATCCACGGTGGCTATGGATACATTAAAGATTTCCCAGCTGAGAAATTCTATCGGGATGCTAAATTATGTACCATTGGAGAAGGCACTTCTGAAATTCAGAAACTGGTGATCTCTCGTCACATTCTGAAGGAGTAAGAGAGCATCGAATACGATTATTGTCAATCAAAAAAATACGATGGCCCTCTGCTGCGCAAAGGGCCATCTTTCTTGTCCAGTAAGTTAGAGGTTTTTAAGGAAGAGATTCAAAAGCGGTTTCTACTGAAGTAGAACTATTCTATTTTGGTTTTAAGTAGCAGGCCCTAAGGAACTTTGGCGAAGGGCAGCGTTTCTCTTTTCCCTTCTTGATCAATGAGGACTAGATAATATATTCCTGTTTGTAAATGTCGCACCTCAATAGCAGTACTCTTCTCCCCAGTTCGGGAGGTCCAGGACTGCTCCTGTAACACTTTCCCACTCACATCCGTTATTCGCCACTGGGAGGGACGGCTGGCTCCTTTCTCCCAGCTGATGTTCAATTGGTCTGAGCTTGGATTAGGGTAAATTTGCGTTCGAAATTCTCTTGCAGGGGTAGCCTGCATTTCAGTATGAGTGCGCATAGTACGGGCCTCTGGAGCCGGTTCTATGATCAAGGTGTAATCTTCCACTTCACCCCATCCGGTGACTCCACAAGCTGGTGAAAAGTCACCCCATTTCATGGCCACTCGAATCCTCGTTGGTCCGGTCTTGGCAAAATGGGGGATCATGAATTGATCAATATACATTCCCCGATGGCTTTCTAATTCAAGAATCACTTCATCCTCGTCCATAAAATCGCCGTCCTGATTGAAGTCAATCCAGATATTCCAATACTCAGGGTAATTATTTGTGGTGGTGCCCGGCATTAAGCTGAATAGTACTTCTTCTCCACGGGCGGCATAAATCTCCATATCGCTAAAATCGCCATAGCCATCATTGTTTCCGCTTTGATGTGTTAGATCGCCAATGCTGAGTGATTCAATCCACTCATATTCTGAGCTGGTTGCCCCTGCTTCACAATAGGTAACTCCTACATCTGGACTACCAAAAGCAAGGAAAGACACCCGTTCTCCATTATGGCTGCGTTCTTGATCCAAAATCTGATCCTCATCAATGGCTAACATCAGCTTGCCGCGTTGGCCGAATGGATCATCTGTAAAGAGAACCGGAAAACCTCCATCCAATCCTTTCATCGTAGCCATGCTCGCCACGGCACAGTCCAATTGTCCTAAAGGCGTTCCATAGGAATAACCAGCACTGCTATTGCTCACTCCACGTACCGAATCATCGCCCAAGTCCGCATAGAAGTGTACTCCATTAAATTCGTACATCCCCGCCTCCACTACTACATAGCCAAGTGTTTCGGGTAGCCGCTCCGTGTCCGCATCTTCTCCTACGTGTTTACCGAGAGAAAAACCTAAAACATCAGCAGCGCTTGCTCTATCAGTTGTGGAGGAGGACCAGAAAGAAGACCATCTAGTGTCATTGTAGGTCATAACCTGCCCTAAGACCACTGGTTCCTGATAGCTATTCAGATATACTTGGGGGCTTAGCTGCCAAGACTCCGCCGAGGAAGTAGTATTTGATTGGTATCGATGTGCTTCCAAATTCACCCCATGCTCAGCCTCATTGTATGAACCTTCCTCTACTACAAAGTAGGTTAGGCCATAATAACCTATTGCTTCGCCTGCTGGATTTTGCAGCTTTACTTCGAAAGAATTGTGTCCGACGTTTTGGATTCTAGTCACCACCGGTTTCTGCTCATCAGAAGGCAGGATGACATTGGCGATGACCACCATAGATTCATAGTCCTCCTGAAGGTGAATGGTTTGCCATTCTCCACCCAGTCGCTTTAAGTTTCCATGTTCCATGGTCAACCGACAGCCACCTTCATCGATCATATTATCACAATCATTATCTTGTCCATCACAAATTTCTGGCGCGCCCGGATAAACGGAGCTATCCCCGTCTTGACAATCCTCGTCATTCATGGTATAGTTAGGTGGTACGACACAAGCCAAGATACCCTGCGCTGGATCTCCGAAACCATCTCCATCGGCGTCTAGATAAACCCAGTTTCTTTCAAAACCTTCATCTATTTGCCCATCACAGTTATTGTCAAAGCCATCACATACCTCCTTCACTCCGGGGTTAAGATGACTGTTATCATCTGCACAATCACCAGCTATCTTGACATAACCAGTTGGTTCAAAACAAGCATCTAGCCATTTACTGTCATCTCCATAGCCGTCTTTGTCTGCATCATAGTAGAAACGGGTATTGGGATTAAAAAGAGTGATATCAGCACTGTGTTGACAGCCCCGATAGTCCGTTACGGTTAATTGATAGTTCCCTCCCGCAAGCTCAGCGATGCTCGCACCACTTCCTGTATAGTTATCCGGCCCCTGCCACTGATATTGATAAGGGGGAACTCCTCCAGTGACGGAAGCTTGTATGCTGCCACTATTGCTTTCATTGCAGCTCAGGGCAATGCCACTTAATAGTATATCTAGGGGTTTTAAGGTGTCAATTTGAATGAGTTCTGTCCAGATCGTGCCCTCTTCATCTGTTATCGTCAAGCCGTAGGATCCAGGGGCCAAATTATCGATTGTAGGAATTTCGCTCCCCGTCGACCATTCGAAGGAATAGGGAGCCTGGCCACCAAATGCCTCAGCTGACAAACTGCCATCGTTGGAGTCAGCGCAGCTGATTGGAGTATCCGATACTGCTCCCGTCAAGGCCTGCGGCCCGGTGATCGAGAAATCTTGATCCGAAATATCAAAGAAAATGTT
>JAHQWA010000086.1 GCA_019634045.1 Saprospiraceae bacterium | reverse complement strand
GATTTTTAAGGTTCTCATTTTTTCTTGTAGATTTTGCTGTTTGTCAGTTTTTTCAGTATTGTTATTACAAGATGAAAACACTAACAAAGCCAATGTTAAAAGTCCAAGTGTTTTTTTCATTTTAGTTGTCTGTTTTAGCTGCCGCACAACATCCGTATAACTCGCTATATAGCGAGTTGTTTCCTATTGTAAAAGGCTATCAAATCAAGCCCTGTTGCTTAATATATTCAATACCAAGAAAAATCAACAAGGCAAAGTGCATCACGTTTGGCGATCGATTTTCCACCCAAAGTGTGATGGCCAAACGAGTCACTAAAGCGTGTTTAAACAGCTTTTTTTCATCCCTGCTTTCCCTGTACGTTTTCAGAACTAGCTTTGATTTGATTACCAAGCGCTTACAACTTATTGCAAGCTCCGTCATTAAAGCTACGCTAAGATAAAGGGCACCCGCTCAAGAAGGAAACGATGAAGAGAAATCAGGTAGAGAACAATCTTTCTCGAAATGAAATCATAGCAACCCTGTCCCAGGTCCTTTCTCAGTTGGAATGTAGAAGCGGCTCAGTTATCAGGGAGTGATGCCTTTGATCGGTCCGATGAAATGTCCGATATTGACCTTCGGGCTGTGGCGAATTCTATCCAAGCTCTACACAGTCCGCTACGCCAAGAATTTGGACAGGGGTACCTTATATTTATGGTTTACCTGCTAGTAGGCGCATTGAAATCGATAACCTGCATAAGATCAAAGAGCTACCTCATATCTCTGAACAGCTGAGTCAGGCAGAGGAATTATTCCATAAACTGCTAGCTTTATGCACCGAAAAGTAGCGTAAACAAACACAAACAAAAAAAAATGAATAAGAAACTTATCGCATCATTGCCAATCTTTTTAAGCCTGGGAGCTTTCATACTACTAAATAGCTGTTCCAATACAGCTAAAGAACCAGATGAGGAAGAAACGCCAAAAACCGTTTACGCAAGTGATATTATTCCTTTTTTCGATCATTGGAATTTAATTTTAGGCGATGGTTCAAATGCGGGTCAAGCGAATAATTTTGAACATGAAGACTTCTTTTATGCGGCAAAGGATAAAGACGGAGAATGGGTAGTTTATAAAGCTCCTAACGCCGGGGATACTCATGGCACTTCAAACAATACCAGAACTGAATTGGCGCAAACAAAGAAATGGTTTCCTCTTACTGATGCTAAGTTGACAGCTACGCTGAAAGTCAAGAATGTATCTGCAACAGGAGATGCTCGAGTTGCGGCTTCGTATTCTGTAGTCATTGGTCAGA
Source organism: Saprospiraceae bacterium (assembly GCA_019634045.1). Lineage (GTDB taxonomy): Bacteria > Bacteroidota > Bacteroidia > Chitinophagales > Saprospiraceae > DT-111. Next base: position 48,044 of record JAHQWA010000086.1, on the reverse strand, counting down.
TACACAGTGCCGACGGACATGAGAACGAACCCCTTAAGATCTTTTACAAGAAATTTCCTGGGCATACCAAAGGTTCGGTCTTTTGGCATTACGAAATCAATACGGCAGGGGAGGATAATTCTGGCAGATGGGATTTCTCCACAGCGGTTTGGGGGCATGACTTTTCTGTGGTAGGTACGGAAGAAAGCACTTACCCGGCAGAACCAGCGGATGGTATTGAATTGGGAGAGGAGTTGAGCTATGAAATCGAGGTGAAGGAGGGCATCATGTACCTTACCTTTACTAGCGAAGGGCATGAAACCAAAACATTTACCAAGAACTTGATCGAATCAGAATATGCGGCGGCGGCGGATATGCCACAGCAAACGAAAGATCTATTTGTACCCATCGGGCAAGACGGAGTGGAGCGAGCCAATGCCTACGCTGACGAAGGGCTTTTCTTTAAGCTGGGTGCTTACAATCAAACGAATGGAAAATCTCCGGAAGTAAACCGGAACTGGTGTTCGGGTGCTGATACCTATGATGGCGATATCCAAAAACAATATGAAACCGGCAACTACGCGGAAGTTTGGTTTAAGACAGCCAGTATTTATGTAAGTGAGGATGCCGTTTCTAATGAAGGCTATTTTACTAAAAATGATTAAAGGAATGAGCTGCCCTAATTCAAATGAAACCCAACCAATGCTATGCAACTGTTGATAAAGCATATTATAGAGCAATTGCTGAACAACCAAAAGGGGAAAGCCTGGATCGGCTCCACTTACGATAGTAAGCTGAATGTTGTTAATGATGAGAATGCCTTTATTCGCCCCTTACCAGATTTACACAGTGTCGCAGAAATCATATCGCACTTGACAAGCTGGCAAAAGGAAACGGTACTCAAAATACAAACAGGCATAGGGCATTTGACGGATGATAGTGAAGAAAATTGGTACTCAAACGAAAAATTAAAGGAAAAGAAGTGGGCTACGATATGGAAGGAGTACCAGGCAAGTTTGGCGGAAATAATAGCCTTGCTCAGATCTAAAGAAGATAGCTTTTTGGAAGAGCCATATTATGACACAGATTTTAAGGGGAATTACCCCTATTCCTTTGTCATAAATGGAATGCTGCATCACAATTTGTACCATCTAGGGCAACTTGGGATAATTGTAAAATATTTGAAGAAAATCGATCAGTAGTGAAGAAAGCAATTAACGATGGATATGGAGGCTTAGACCAGATCGAAATTATTGAAACTGAATTACCAAAAGTTTCAAGTGGAGAAGTATTGGTGAAGGTTAGAGCTGCCGGCTTAAACCCCAAAGATGTCTTAGTGAGAAAAGGGAAGTTTAAGCGATTTACCGGAAGCAAGTTTCCGCAGGGAATCGGATTTGAATTTTCGGGGGTGATTGAAGATCCCAAGAATAGTGATTTCCAGAAAGGGGAAAGCGTTTTTGGTATGGTCAATGGTTGGAATGGAAGATGTGTTGCCGAATACGTCAACGTCAAAGAGAAGGAGCTGTATAAAATGCCTGCCCAGCTATCTTTTGAAGCGGCCGCTGGAATTCCATTGGCAGGGCAAACGGCTCTGCAAGCTATTCGAGACCTTGGGCACTTGCGCAATGGGGATAAAATCATGATCAATGGAGCTTCTGGAGGTGTGGGCACATTGGCGATTCAGATAGCCAAGGCGCTGGGCGGAGAAGTGGCTACGGTCTCAAGTACTAAAAATCTACCTTTTTGTAAATCACTTGGGGCAGATCAGACGATTTCCTATCAAGAGACGAAACTTTTGGAACTGAGCGCTACCTTCGATGTGTTCTTTGATGTCTTTGGGAATTATAGCTTTCGAAAGGTAGAAGGCCTGCTGAAGACGAATGGCATCTACATTACCACGGTACCGAAAGCAGATATCATCAAAGAGCAATTCTTCAACTTATTTAGAAAGAAAAAAGCAAAACTGGTGGTGGTGAGATCGAATGAAAAGGATTTGAAGTGGTTTTATGAAAAAATTGAGGTAAACCAGGTGCAGCCCGTTATTGATCAGGTTTTCAATCTCAGCACAATCCAAGCTGCTCAAAAACATATCGAATCCAAGCGAGCCAAGGGGAAGGTGATTGTAATGATGAGTAATTAATCCATCCGTTATTAAAATGCAAGAACTGAACCAGAAGATCGCACTTGTGACGGGTGCAAGCCGTGGTATAGGCAAGGGAATAGCCATCGCTCTAGCAAAATCTGGCGCATTCGTCTATATTACAGGGAGAACGAAGACGGAAGGGGAGGGGATTACGCGTCTTTCTGGTAGTATCAGTAGAACAGAGGCGGAGATTTTGTCGATTGGTGGTAAGTGTAAAGCTATTCGATGTGATCACACCAATGACCTAGAAGTACACAAGGTCTTTCAGCAGATCTTTGCGGAGCAGGACCAGCTTGATATCTTAGTCAATAGCGTTTGGGGCGGGTATGAGCATTTTAATGATGGTACCGAGTTTTGGTTAGAGAAAGGTTTCTGGACGTCTCCGCTTTCGAGATGGGACAAAATGTTTTCTGCCGGGGTACGTGCTGCCTACGTTGCCAGCAGCCACGCTGCCCGTAAGATGATTGAACAACAATCAGGGATTATTTTTAATCTCTCCTACTGGGCCAGCCAAAGAAATGATATGGGAGTGGCTTATGGTGTCGCCAAGGCCGCAACAGACAAGATGACGGCTGCCATGGCTCACGAACTGCGTCCACATAATATCCCAGTCATCTGTTTGTATCCTGGTTTAGTAAGAACGGAGGCAGTGCTTAACGCCCAAGATCATTTCGACTTATCAAACGCTGAATCACCTGAATTTGTTGGGAGGGTTATCAGTGAGCTAGTCAACGATCCAAATATCATGAACAAGACAGGGCGAGTGTTGATTGCGGCTGCACAAGCTATAGAATACGGAGTCAAAGATATTGATGGAAGACAAGCCCGACCGTTGACGAGGGAGGAGGCTTAGCACAAGGCAATATTACCGAAGACATTACATGAATGAAACACACCGAGGAAATAGCCAAATTTTTTGAAACGGATTTCCCACTGAATCGCGAAGGGGTTAACGAATTGATTGATTCGTTTACGGTCAGGGAATTTCCCAAAAACACTTTTTTGTTACGAGAAGGGTCCTATGAGAACAAGCTTCGATTCATTAACACGGGAATTGTCCGGGAATTCTATAGATCCGAAAAACGCGAAGTCAATATAAACTTCTACACCCATCCTCAGTTCATTACGGATTTCTCTCCCTTCATCCACGACAGTAGCACCAAGAAAAACCAAGAGACCTTGTCGAAGGTGCAAATACTAGAATTTGGCAAAGAAAGATTTGTCCAACTATTGGGGAAATACAGCTGCGGAAAGTCATTCATAGACCAGACTTTTCAAAAAATATTAAAGAACAAAGAGCTCTTCGAATACAAGCGGATGACGAAGGAACCCGAGGAGTTATATAATGAACTTCGCATGTACAGACCAGATTGGTTGCAGGAAATACCGCAATATCATATCGCATCCTATTTGGGCATTACGCCAGAAACCTTGAGTAGGATTAGAAAAAGACTTTCTTGATTTGAATCAATGAAGGTGAGGGTAAAACTCAAGTTATTGGGATTTATTTCACCAAAACAATCATAGATGAAGATTCAACAGTTTAGAAATGCCACTATGGTCTTGCAGACCGAAGAAATAGTACTCTTGGTTGATCCCATGATTGGCCCGACAGGAACAATGCCTCCCTTTTCGTTTTTCCGCTCTAAGCCCAGTCGAAACCCTACCGTACCTCTTCCTGAAAGCTGCCAACCCACCTTGGAAAAGGTCACACACTGTCTCCTCACTCATCAACATCCGGATCATTTGGATAAGGAAGCGGTGAGGTATCTGATTCGAAAGAATATTCCTGTCATATGTAGTATCCTAGATGAAAAGGCGCTCCGAAAGAAAGGACTAAATGTAGTCCAGACGATAGATTATTGGAAGCGAGTTGATTTTTTTGGCGGGAAAATAGAAGGGATACCTGCCAGACATGGCTACGGCTTTGTCGCCAAACCAGCAGGTAATGTAATGGGATACTATATGGAACTCCCCAATGAACCTTCCATTTATTTAAGCTCTGACACCATCTACACGGAAAAGGTCGATAAGGTATTAAAGGAATACAAGCCAGCAATCAGTGTGGTAGCTGCGGGCTCTGCTCAATTCGATATCTTCAAACCATTGTTGATGACCGTCGAGGATATCCTTACGTTCACTAGGAATGCGCCAGGTAAGGTCATTGCCAATCATATGGAAGCGGTCAACCATTGTCCAACGACAAGGGAGACTTTAAGACAAAAATTAACCGAACAAGGGCTAATCGAGAAGTCCTATATCCCTGAGGATGGGGAATGGTTGGAAATAATTTAGAGCTAAATGTAAGGAGGTATAGCGGGTAGTAAGGTATTAAAGAATCACTTCCGAACTATTGACTTGAAGTAGGCGTAGTGAATCGGATGAGTAGGACATTTTGTCGAATATTCTTCCTTGCCATCAAGCGGACTTGTAGATTTGGCCTGGTTTGTTCCAAGTTTGGTCATGAATAGGAATTATCAACTTATTTTTCGACTAGGCAAGCCGAAGTTTGCTTACCAACTATAAACCCTACAATATGAGAACGCTCCTTTTACTGTCTTGTCTATGCTTGTTTGCTTGTTCAAATCCGGAAACGCCACCAACAGAACAGTCAAGTCCAACAATAACGGATCTACCCTCCATGTCCCTAGAAGATGCTGGGTTCAATAAAGACTCGATTGATTACCTGGTAAATGCCTTATCTGAGTCCTCTAAAAAAGACTTTAGAGGCTTGGTTATTATCAAAGACAATCACTTGGTTCTGGAAGCATACTATGGTACTTATTGGAGGAAAACGGTACACGATATTCGCTCGGCCGGAAAAAGTGTTACGGCTTTACTGGCGGGGGTAGCGATTAAGGAAGGTTTGATCGAAGATCTGGATCAGAGCGTCTACTCGATGTTTTCCGAAAAAGTAAACCCTTCCATCAACGAAGACTATAAAAAGATCAAACTCAGACATCTCCTGGATATGGCCTCTGGATTGGATGCGGATACTGATGATTTGGAAACTCCAGGCCATGCTATAGAATGGATGGCAAAAGACGATTGGAAATCCTATATACTCAACGTGCCCTTGAAGACAGAGCCAGGTAAAAAATTTGTGTATGCTGATATTCATCCCCTATTGGTTGGCTTGGCCATTGAAGAGGCATCGGGAATGAGCCTCAAAGATTATGCGCAAGAGAAGCTCTTTGGGCCTTTGGGATTTGAGCCTGTTTATTGGTATACTAATTCAGCCAATCAAACTGGGGCAGCAGGTAATTTGTACCTGACGGCTTTTGATTTTGCAAAGTTGGGGCTACTCGTCGCCAACGAAGGCCAGTGGGAGGGGCAACAAATCATTGATGCAGACTATATTGAGGCATTGAAAAACAGTAAGGGCTATCCTGAAGTATCAGATTGGTTCTTCGCTGCAGATACCTATGGTATGATGTGGTATAAGTCAACCCGTACTTTTGGAGACAAGGAGTTTGAATATCTCTTTGCATCAGGAAATGGGGGCAACCATTTAATTGTAGTGCCGGAAGAAGAAATAGTTATTGCACTGACTTCTAGTGCCTATGGTCTCCCACATGGCCAAGGAAAAAGTTACACTATTTTAAGCATGATCTTGGCGGCCTTGGAGTAAATACTTATAAACGGTATTAAATAATGGCCCTAGACGCAAATATCCGAAGTTTTGCTTGGAAATACCTGAGTTAACTTCGGATGTTTTGCACACGCTTTTATTACAAAGTCTACTTTAGGAACTACATAATAAGTTTGCTCAACGAAAACAAATCAATGAAAAAGAGATCGCTAATTTGTTCGCTCTGGTTAATTGTATCTCTATCCAGCTGTGAAAACCAGGTAGATGAAAACCTCAAATACTTGGGACTGAAACCACCAACGACCACGCCCGAGGTTTTTGCACCAGGGCTTATTTCCACTACCAATGAATATGAGTTCGGATCCGTTTTTAATAAAGATGGGACCGAGTTTTACTATGGAGTGAATGTAGGTGGAAGGGAGGAGATTCGCTATTGCAAGCAGAATGAGGACGGTTGGAGCAAACCGATCACCCTCCTGAGTCATGAACGTTATGGGTATAATGACCCCTTTCTATCTCCGGATGAGAAGCGCCTATATTTTATCTCCAAACGGGCAATGGATGGGCAAGGTGAATTAAAGGATTATGATATCTGGTATGCGGAACGAAAGGGCGATGGGTGGTCAGACCCAATCAATGCCGGGCCGAATATTAATACCGAGGGGGAGGAGTACTACATTTCCTTTAACAAGGAGGGGACGATGTATTTCTCTTCCAATAAGATAGATTCCAACTTCGATATCTATTCGTCGGCGTTTGTGGATGGAGAATTTCAACCAACTGTTCCTTTGGGCGATGCCATCAATACATCGAACTATGAGGCGGATGTATTCATTGATCCTGACGAATCTTATATCATCTTCTGTGCAAGACGTCCGGATGGACTCGGACAGGGAGATCTATATATCAGCTTCAAGCAGGAAGACGGAACTTGGACCCCATCTAAGAATATGGGCGAGCCAATCAATACGCAAGGGCATGAACTTTGCCCCTTTGTTACCATGGACGGGAAGTATTTCCTGTATACCAGCAACAAAGATATTTACTGGGTAGATGCCAAGATTATCGAAGAAATGCGAGAGTGAAAAGGACTAGTTGGATTGGAGTAAGGATATCTGCTTTTCCACACATTTTGCGTACATTAATTGGTGTACCTAAAATCGGAGTAAAATGAGATTTGGCATTGGGCGTTTCATCGTATTACTACTAACAGTGTGGATAGTTTCTGCCTGTGACCATCAACCTGCCCCTACAACGGCAAATGGATTACCCAATGTAATCATCATCTATACTGATGATCAAGGCACAATTGATGCAAACTGTTTTGGAGCAAAAGACCTGTACACTCCTAATATGGATCGGCTGGCTGAGACCGGCATCATGTTCACGCAATTCTATGCGGCTGCACCAGTTTGTTCTCCTTCGAGGGCGGCCTTACTAACTGGAAAAACCCCGCTGGCTGCTGGTTTGCCTGGGAATGCTTCTTCCCAAAGAGGTAAGGATGGTTTACCTACTGAGCAGATCACTATTGCTGAAAAGTTAAAAGAGAATGGCTATACCACCGGCCATATTGGGAAATGGCATTTAGGGTACACGCCTGAAACGATGCCCAATGGCCAAGGGTTTGACTACTCATTCGGGCATATGGGGGGCTGTATTGATAATTACTCCCATTTCTTTTATTGGAAAGGTCCAAATAGACATGATTTATGGGAGAACAATGAAGAGGTATGGATGGACGGCCAATATTTTCAAGACTTGATGGCAGATAAAGTTGACGCGTTTTTGGAAGAGCAGCAAGATGATCCATTTTTCCTGTATTACGCCATCAATCTCCCTCATTACCCCTTACAGGGCACTGATAAGTGGAGGGAATACTATAAAGAGCTGGAAAGCCCTCGCAATAGGTATGCAGCTACCGTCTCCACGGTTGATGAACGCATTGGTCAAATGATGAATAAACTGGAAGCATTGGGCCTCAGGGACAATACCATCATCATATTCCAATCGGATCATGGACATTCAACTGAAGTGCGAACATTCGGAGGAGGAGGTAATGCCGGCATATATCGTGGTGCCAAGTTCTCCTTATTCGAAGGCGGGATCCGGGTTCCAGCCATTATCAGTTGGCCGGCGAGGCTGCCGCAGGCTCAAGTCAGGGATCAGATGTGTGTTAATGTAGACTGGTTTCCCACCATTCTTGATTTGTGCAAGATACCTTATGATGAGAATGGGTTCGAAGGAAAGACGATGAAGGGTATAATAGTAGACAATGCTCCCGCTGCGCATAAAGTATTCTGGTGGTTTTCCCGTGATAACCGTTGGGCCGTTAGAAAGGGCGATTGGAAATTGCTGAAAAATCCGATAGATCCCTCCCAAGAAGCACCTCTTCCCGAAAAGGATTCACTGTTCTTAGTAAATATCCAAGACACGCCTAGTGAACGGGAAAATATAGCCAGTAAGCATCCTGAAATAGTCAAAGCATTGATGCAAGAATATAGGGAATGGCACACCCAATGGCGTAAGTAGGGACAATTTATCTTTGCGTAACAAGATGATTTAATGAGACTTCAAAACAAGCAGAAGTGGCAGATCATCCAACAGTATATTATCAGTTGGATCTTGTCATTTATCTTCCTCAGCATTGTACGAGGAGAGGGTACGGAGGAATTGGGTTCGGTTCAATTTGAATTGGGGAAGTCCATTCTTATATCCTTGATTGGCGGGACGATCTTTGGTGCTATTTCAGGATATGCTCAGATTCTAACAGAGGAACGCGGATACAAAAAGATGTCTATTCAAAGCCTATTGGCGGCGAGGGTCATCTATGTGTTGTTATTTCTGATCGCAATGATTACCCTGGCCTATCTACTCTTTGGGCAAGCTATCTCCTACCTTGAATTTGTCTTTGAACCGGGAAGTTTTGCGATCTATCTGTACATCGTAGTTACAGATATCTTCCTATTCAGCTTCCGGCAAGTCAATCTATTCCTGGGGAGCAACAATCTTTGGAAGCTTTTCCGGGGCAAGTTCTACACGCCCCGTGAGGAGGAACGCATTTTTATGTTTCTTGATCTTCAGTCGAGCACTACCCATGCTGAAAGACTAGGCCATATCAAATACAGTAAGCTGATTCAAGACTGTTTTAACGATTTGGGTGTGGTCGTGGAAAATGAAGCAGAAATCTACCAGTACGTTGGGGATGAAGCGATCTTGACCTGGGAGTTGAAAGATGGGGTAAGAAATCAAAATTGCATTAACGCTTACTTCAACTTCAAGAAACAGCTGCTCAAGAAGAAGGATTACTATGCTCAAAACTACAATTGCCTCCCTCATTTTAAAGCTGGCGTGCACGCAGGTATTATCACGGTGACAGAAGTAGGAAAATACAAAAAGGAAATTGCCTACCACGGAGATACCATTAATACGGCCGCTAGAATCCAGGGAAAATGCAATGACTTTGGGAAAGAATTGCTCATCTCTGAGCATTTGAAAAACAATTTGGATACTGCTAGTTTCAATTTTGAGGAATTAGGAGGTATAGAATTGAAAGGGAAAGAGCACAAGGTGATGCTATATGCCATCTCCTTAGATAACTAGATATAAGATGTCAGTAGCTCCACCATTGAGTTACTGACATCTCTTGCATGTGCTCCTTGGTAATTTGCAATTTACACGGCCTGAGGCTGTGGCGTATAAAAGAATTGTTCTTGTACAATTTTACCATCATTAACGGTATAAACACAAACTTCATGCATATCGACTGCCACGGGCACGCCTTTCATTTGCACATTCATTAGCATGGAGCAGGAGAAGAAGTTTTCCGCTACGATTGGATCAGAGATAAAGCTAGAGTTGACTTTTTCTATTCTGCTATCAAATTGTTCCCCTTTGGCAATGATGGCCTCCAAGCCTTGAACGATTCTATTTGGTGCTCCTTCTGGCTCTATGGAAACGATATTGGGAGCGTAAAGGTCTTTCACTACTTGCGCGTGTTTGCCTTCGCGGCACAATTCTACTAGTCTGTTGGCTACTTCTTGGGTGGTCATGATAATGATTTTAAGAATGAATGATTGGGAATTCGCGAATTGTTTCTGGAGCAAAAATAGGAAGGGCCTATGACAAGGGTATGTCAGTAAGTTTGGAGGGCACTAAAAATTAATGCTAACATTTATTGGTAATGCTGATAGAGTTGGGTAGCCAATACTTTTATGCGATCTCGTAGTTCAAGGGGCGCAATGATCGTGGCTTGATCCCCAAATTGTAGCAGCCATCTTGCCATGATCTCCAGCGAAGAGTTTAGGAATTTCATATGAACGTTGCCGTTTTCAGTGTTTTGTTCTACGAAACCAAAGTAATACTTGCGACTTTCAGCAAATTGGAGGAAAGCTGGGGTGAAGGCAATTTCTATGGCGTGAAAAGGATGCTCCTTTTTCCAGGACTGATCTTGCCGATCGATATAATCCTGTAATCGGATGTGTGTTTTATCAAATCTTTGTTCTAGGACTTGTAAGTTGACAATTCGATTCAGCTTGAAGGTTCGGTAATCTTTTTTCAGCTGACAAAAGGCCACTAAATACCAATTGTTTTTGTGGTGATAGCAGCCGATCGGCTCCAATTTCCGCTCAGAGCTGCTGCCATCCGCTTTTGTATATAGCATCTTCAGCAATTGCTTCGAAGCAATACTTCTGAGTAGATCCTGGAGGTAGGTTTTGCCTTTATCTCCTTGCGTGTTTGAAATGGCAATCGAATCATCCAGGACCTCCAAAGCTTGTTTTTCTGAACTTCTTAGAATGGCCTTGATCTTGACCATCGCGTTAGAATAATAAGCCTGGGTCTCTTTATCGGTGAGCCTGCCGATGAATTTTTCGGCGGTTAATAAAGCGGCAGCCTCTCCTTCGTTGAACATGAGGGGAGGAAGACGATAACCCTCCATGATAGAATAACCGATACCGGGATCCCCACTAATGGGAACGCCTGCATTCTTTAAGGTGCGAATGTCTCGGTAAACCGTGCGAAGACTAATGCCGAATCGTTCAGCAATAGTCTTCGCTTTCAAAATCCTTCTAGTTTGAAGGAGGACCAAGATGGAAAATACTCGATCGAATTTATTCATGAAAGCAGGTTGCTAAAGTCATGTAAACCTACCTCACCTTACTTCTTCAATGAAGCAATCAATTGCTCATTCAGACGCACATAATCCGGATTCTGACTGGCCTTGGCTAGTTCAATAGATTTCATCGCGGCAGCGGAGGCATCTTTTTTCTTCCCCACCTTAGCCAATAATTTAGCTTGTAGGTGGTACATCCAGTACTGCTCTTTTTCACTGCCTTTAATCCCCTTAGTGATCCATTTCAGCGCCAGTTTAGCATTGCGGTCTGTATCGTAATAATACGAAGCAGCTTGGTAATACACGCCCATATTAGTAGGCTCGCCATCAAGTACCTGAGCTTTGATATCAGCCATGACTCTACTGTCAACGTCCGCTTCAATCTTGAACATGGCTTTCGTGTGCTCCCACTTCATATTCAAGTTGGCACTGTTACGCGTAAAATCAGAAAAGCTGATCGTGAAAGTCTCATAGTGGCTAGAAGGGTGCTTAACCTTCACATCAAAACGTAGAGCGTCCTCTGCCTCATTATATCCAGAAGCGCCCCAGAGTTTGAGGTTCTTACTAAAAATGATGGTAGCAGTTTCTTCATTAAAGATGGTGTACAATGCATATTCACCTGCCGACAGCTCATGGCCATCGATCTTTACATCCTCACTGAAACTTATCTTGGTGGAAGCATTCGCGCCTGTGCGCCAAACCTCCCCATAGCGAATTAAATTACCGACTACCGCTCTACCTTTAGCACTCGGACGTGAATAAACGACTTTAACTTCTGCCAATCCAACGGTACCCTTTAATTCGAACTTCGGACTCGCCGCGGGCATGTTAATTTGTGCAGATATGGAGCTCACCATCAAGAAGCAAGCGATGTATACGATGTATTTTTTCATAGTTGAATGATATATTGACAATAAATTTTTTAAATCTTAGCCCCCCATGTTGGTCTTCAGACCAAGATAGCCCCACAAAAATAAACTTCTTTATTCATTCTCTATACTACTAGCCAGCACCTTTCTTTTTTCCAGTGGATACCAGGCTTCGATGGCCGCACCCAAGCTTTCAACCACCGCTGGATGTTGGTCAGCTAAATTGATCTTTTCATTTGGATCTTCGATGATATTGTACAAGCGGATGGGGTCCATTCGCATGTCCGCATGCGTATCCGCGCCATACCCCTCAAGCTCTCCATCGTAGCAAAGGATTAATTTCCAGGGCTCCTGGATACACCAGCGGTAGGCCAGCGAAGCCTCTGGCTCTGCGTTATCTATCATGTTGTGACCGTAGCCTTCGCCAAAAATGATGTCTCTTTCGATGGGGGCGCCCGTCGTCAAGTTGGCCCATAGGTTCAGGCCGGGGCGAGGTCCGGGGGATTGGATGCCCGCGGCCTCTAGGATAGTCGGGAAAAGATCTATGCTGGAGACGAACTCGGTACGTTCGGCGGGAGCCAGCTGGCCAGGCCAGGAGAACATAATCGGTGTACGCACCCCGCCTTCCATAGGGCTCTGCTTAGAACGTACATCAAAGCCGTTTTTATCCTCTTTCTGGATCCAGCCGTTATCGCAGAGGTAGTAGATTAAGGTGTTTTCGCGCAAATTATTTTGATCCAGATAATTGACGAGATCTCCACAGGTTTCATCAAACCATTCGATCATGGCGTAGTATTTGGCGACGGGTAGAGTCAAGTCCATGGCCTCATACTTCGAAAGCAGCCTGTCTGGTGGGGTATGAGGGGTATGAGGAAGAAAGGGGGCATACCAAACAAAAAAGGGCTTTTCTTGCGTACGGGCAGTATCGATGAAATCAAAGATGGGTTGCATGCCTTCTCGGCCAATAGTAAGACCTTCGTCCCCATGGCGACGGCCTTGCGTCATACCATTGGTGAAACCACCTCTGCTGTAGTTCCCTTCCCACCATTTACCAGATTGATGAGAAAGATAACCGGCATCTCCAAGGATCGTCGGCAATTTGGCCAGGGTATCGATATTAGCTAGCAGATCTTCTCTGGGATACCGGGCCTCTCTAAACCCTCCTGCTGGATCATTACCCGTAATATGATGTTGATGAGGATAAAGACCGGTCACCAGCGTCATTAGGGAGGGGCGACAGACAGCCGTAGGTACATAGCCTCGTTTGAACACCACACTTTCAGCGGCCAGGCGATCTAAGTTTGGCGTTTGGACAACCTCATGTCCCATGAAGCTATAGTCGCCCCAAGCTTGGTCGTCCGAGAGGATCAGGACAATGTTGGGCCGGTCCTCTGCTTCGGTAGGCGTATTGGATTGGCAGCCGATGAGTAGGCTCAAGCAGCAAATCGCCAAAGTGCATTTAAAGATGAATTTCATGTATGCTGGTTTTCGTTATGATAAAAATGCTATGTGCTTTTTAATTGTCAATGTCCTGGGCGCAGCGACAGCCGGTGTGATTAGATCCGATTTGCCCATCCGCAGCAAGGCGATTGCGCGTTTGGTAACCGCTGCAATAGTTTTCTGCGCAAAGAAAAGAGCCGCCACGGATTACAAAATGGTTCGCCAGGACTGGACTGCCTGGCTTCGCCTGGTAAGGGTCTGCGCACCACTCCCAAACATTGCCGGCCATGTCGTATAAACCATACCCGTTGCCTGGGAAATGACCAACGGGTGTGGTGCTAGCGAAACCGTCTAATTCCTGGTCCTTCCAGGGGAAGGGCCCTTGCCAAAAGTTGGCTTTGTCATAGGCTTGATCGGGCGACTTATCGCCCCATGGATAAATGGACGAAGAAGCCCCACCCATGGCGGCCCATTCCCATTCTGCTTCCGTCGGTAAGCGTTTTCCTTTCCATTGGCAGTAGGCACGAGCATCGGCGTGGCTGATCTGTACTACAGGGTGATTCTGCCGACTTTCAATATTACTGTTCATACCTTCCGGGTGTTTCCAATTTGCCCCTTGCTCCCAGCGCCACCAAGAGAGCTCATTCTGAAGATCGATTTTCTCCATTTCAGGCCTAAAAACTAAGGCTCCCGCTTTTAATAGTGAATCAGGTGGAGGAGGCGTGTTGGGGGGGAATTGTTCCTTTATTTGCTCCCAATCTAGATCCTTCTCTGCGGTGGTGAGGTATCCAGTCGCTTCGACAAAGGCCGCAAAATCAGCATTGGTGACTTCTTTTTCATCTAGGAAGAAAGGGGCTATGGCTTTGCTCGATCGCGTGTTGGCAATTGAGTTCGTATGGCCAGCTGGGATCAATTGCATATTTGGCATAAGACCGGCCTGCTGCTGAATGGAGTCGTTTTGGCAAGTCAGCAATACAAGAGACACTGCCATCAAGATGACTAGTGGATATTGGTTTTTCATTTTGATACTAGCTCGAGTAAACGAAATAATACTAGCTAGAGATAAGTTAAGGCTTTTTCTTGAACCCCAGTCAAAACTTGGTGTATGAGCAATGGAATTTATTAAAACCACTGAATCGCTATCTCTTTGTTCTATACCTAAGCTATGAAAATTCTTTATACCCTTCTGATTGTCTTTGTAAGCCTATCCGTGAACGGGCAGGAAAGCTACACTATTGCAGGCACTGTACTCGATGATGAGCATGTAACTTTGAGCTTTGGGGAGGTATTGCTGCGGGAAGCGGCGGATTCTACTGTGGTTACGTTCGGCAGCATTGAGGCGGGTAACTTCCAGCTAAGTTCGGTAGCTAAGGGGGTTTATCTAGTAGAGGTTCGTGCTTTGGGCTTTGAGATTTACCGCCGGGCTATTGATTTGGAGGAGAATCGGCAGCTAGAAATCCAACTGCAACGGAATATTGCACTTTTGGAAGGAGTGACCGTGAAAGGCAAAAGGAATACGGTGGTAAATAAGAATGGTAACCTTAAGTTTACGATTGACCATTCCTCCTTTGTCAATCCGGGCTCTACCATGGATGTCTTGGCGCTGCTGCCAGGGGTCCAGCTAAGCAATGATCGGCAATCCATTAGCATTATTGGCAAGGGCGACCCACTCATTTACCTAGAGAACCAACGGATATACATGGAGGATCTCAACGCGCTCCCTATTGAAAGCATAAAAAGTATCGAGATCATCAATAACCCTTCCGCTCGCTATGAATCGAATGGGAGAGTCGTCGTCCTAGTAACTCGCCGCCTAAATTTCTCTGACGGGATTCGCTTGGATATATCTGAGGTAATTGCATTGCGTAGACGATTCAATAGTTATGCCACCATTAATGCCGCGCTGAAAAAGAAGAAATGGGAGTGGAAAGCAAACTTTAGCTACAACCATATTGGCATTTGGGAGAATGTCAATAATCAACTCAATGTCCCAGACCTACCGGCTGCTCTAGATCAATCTTCCGTTTCCACTGGCCCGCGCCCTCAGTTTATCATCGGCGGAGGATTTTATTACCAAATTGGAAAAGGCGAGTACTTATCCGCTAACACCAATCTTCGAACCCATACTACGGAAGCCCCCATTAACACTCAGTCTACTTTGCTCCAAGGAATGCAGCTGGATGAAATCACCTCCTTCGTTGACGGCTTCGAGAACCGTTCCTTTTTTAGTAGCAATTTAAATTACAATAAGCAGCTGCCAGATGGGAAGGGGAATTTGTTTCTAGGCCTTCAGTATTCGAGCTATTTGCGAGATTTAAGTAATCAGATTTTCAATAATTATAATGCCCAGGGTTCGGTGTTTGCTCAGGAGCGATATCAGAAGTATACCATTGATGTGTTCGCTGCTCGCCTGGATTTTGAACGGAAGCTGGCCCAAGATCATCGTTGGGAGGCTGGATTAAGTTACTATCATGCGACCGCTGATGCTTTCCTGGATTTTGATTTTTTGGGTGCTGCTCCCACTCTGTTATCCAATTATGATTATGAGGAAAGAACCTATGCGACTTATACCCAATTCACCGGGCAAGGCCACAAATGGGATTATGCCCTAGGCTTGCGATCAGAAACGACTACGGTGGAAGGAGGTTTTCGAGAAGAGACAGAATTATTAGTGGATCGGGATCAAACTCTCCTTTTCCCTAAGGCAACGCTCAATTGGCAATTAGATACTTTCCAAACGCTCTCTTTCAACTATGCTAAAACGGTGCTACGGCCAGATTATCTGAATGCCAGTTCTATTTCCACCTTTGTACACCCTTTTCTGGAGTATACCCGAAATGCCAATCTCCAGGCCACCATCAATGAGGAATTTTCTCTAAATTATCAGTATAAGACCCATTCCATCAGTGTTTCGTACTTCAATCGGCAATTACCCGTATATGTCACGGTTGAGTATGATGAAGGACAGGACCGACTAGTGCAATCTCCCGAAAACTTGGAGCGAGAAAACGGCTTTGATATTCGACTCACGAGCCCCTTTACCTACAAGTTTTGGAGTATGACTAATTTCTTAATGTTCACCCAAGTGAAGGTGAAAGATAGCCGGGCACAGCTGGGAAATAGCAGTCCCTACCTCTATTATTATTCCAACCACCAATTTCGCCTACCTAAAAAATGGACGGCCGGACTCTATGCCTGGGGGTTAAGTCGCCAGTTTCAAGGCATATTTGAGCGGGACCCCTATTGGGTCTTGGGTGGGTCCTTGAATAAGCAATTTCTAAAGGGTTTGCAAGTAGGAATCTATTTTGATGATCTCTTTCGAGCCATGAAACTCAGAGAAGGTTACCGCATCAATCAAATAGATGCCCGTACCTTATACTTGCTGGATCGCCGTACATTTGGCCTATCTCTTCGCTATGCTTTCGGTAGAATCTCAGATTCTGGTTACCAGAATCGCGATGTAGATGAATACTTGAATCGAATGAAGTAAAGCCGAGGCAAAACTTCCGAAGTTAATCCATCGACAGGCTTAAGGCAACTTTGGAAGTTTTGACCGGGCTAAGCATTACAACTGCAAAAAATAATGCACGCCCTTTTTATTGGAGCTAATAATATCGAGCTTCCCGTCCTCATTCAAGTCTTCCACCAAAACTTGCAAACCAACGCCAGAGTCATCATCAATCTGATGAGGTATCCATTGGGGCGCACCTGATTCATCCTGTTTCAGCTCAAACCAATACAAAACCGCCGAATCCTTTCCCCCAGGATCCTTCCCATTGTGTGCATAAAAGCGTTTACCCGTGATAAAGTCGGGTAAGCCATTGCCGTCCAAATCTGCCAGTGCTGCGCCATGTGTTTGAGAAAAGCTCTTGGAGATTAAGTGAGTTTGAAAGGCCAGATCAGAAGTTTGCTCATGCCACCAAATCCCGAATTGATGAGCGGAGGCCGAGAGTATATCTTGATCACCATCATTATCTAAATCTAGCGCAAACATCTGCGAGCAAGGCTCACCCAAATTGGCCTTGTGGAAAGTCCAAGGCACTTGCAAAGGATCTGCTGGCGCCTCCCACCAGCCCTGGCGAATAATGATATCACGCCTCCCATCACCATTGACATCACCATATCCTAGCCCATGGGCGTAGCGGTTAGTGCCTGGGGCCGCTAGAGCACTCAGGGCCAATGACTCCCAATTTTGACGGACTCCTTTCTTCGGTGCCCTGAAACAGTACATGATTCCTTCCTCTTCGTGGGCGAAAACAAGGTCCTTGCGCCCATCCCGGTCGATGTCGACGTGCATAGGAGATTCATTGCAGGCACTGCTGTCGATGAAATGCTCCTGCCAATGCATGCTGGTATCACCAGGGTTTTCGTACCAATATACCCCCTCACCAGGCGTGTCGATTCGAATGAGATCTACTCGTCCATCCTCATTCACATCCATAGTGAAGTTGAGAAAAGTTGAACTATAAGCGGTGGCATAGTCAAATTCGGTGGCGGCTTGAATTTCATGTCGTTGCCAGGCTGGGGCTTCAAACCAATGAAAGCCTGATAGAACGTCCTGATCGCCATCCTGGTCCACATCACCGATGGCCACACCTTCTGCGAGGAACTGATCTGTAATTTGATGTTTTTCAAATTGAAGAGCTGAAGCATTGTCATGCCCAGAGGCAGGAATGTTCTTTTGTGTACAGTTCACTAATAGACTGCTGATGGCAATCCCACCGACTAGTGCCTTTAGGTTCATATAGTTGGAGTAAAAAGATCGGCAATCACCTCTCCTGTTCCATCGGGAGTAGTGTAGAAAGGGCGTTGCTCTATGGTGTAATGTGTTTCTGGTGGTATGTCCAAGGCATGGTAGATACTCTGGTGGACTTGGTCGATCACGATGGGTTCTGTGATGGCCTTGAAGGGCCGCTCCGCTGCCGTTTCTCCAATGACTGCTCCTTTCCTTACTCCGCCACCCCACATGAGCATAGAGCAACCATCAGTGAAATGTCGATGCATGCCGTAATGTTTCAGTGATTCAACTTGATCGGGGACCTTGACTTGATCTTTCACATTGGCCCCCGGGCGACCTTCCATTAACATATCGCGGCTAAACTCGCTAGCCAGCACAATTAGGGTTCGGTCTAGCAATCCGCGTTCCTCCAGGTCTAAGATCAATTGCTGTATGGGGCGATCAATTTGAGCCTTCATTCCCGCCAGGCGAGTATGTCCATTTTCATGGGTGTCCCATCCTAGGAAGGGTTCGTATTCTGTGGTGACGCTGATGAAACGAGCGCCACTTTCTACCAATCTTCTAGCCAGCAAGCAACCTAATCCAAAACGCCCCGTGTTGTACTTTTCATACACTTCCTTTGGCTCCTGGTTGAGATCAAATGCCTGAGCCTCGGGGGAGCGAAGGAGTTGATAAGCCTGCTCCATCGATCTTAGGTAGGATTCTTGTTGATAACTGCTACCATATTCACCAAAGGCACTACTTTTCACCAGGTCGCGATATAACTTATTCCGACTTTCGAATCGTTTTAAATCCATGCCTTTCGGGGGGCGAACGCTTTCCAGCCCGTAGGCAGGATCTGGAATGAAAAAAGGACCAAAAGCCGATCCAAGAAAGCCCGCCGAATGAAAAGCCTTCAATTCTTCCCCCTCACCAACCGTGAATCGCTGGCCGATATCAATAAAGGGCGGGATGACGGGGTTGACAGGTCCTAGTTCCTTGGCAATCCAAGCCCCAATGTGCGGCGGTTGCACAGATTGAGGTGGTTCATAGCAGGTGTGCCAGTGGTATTGGTGGCGGGTATGTAGAATGTGTCCCAAATCCGCAGCTCGATAGGATCGGATCAAGGTACCTCGGTCCATTACGCTCCCGATACCTTCTAAGCCCTTTGAGAAATGAATTCCATCCAGAACGGTGGGACTAGAAGGGAAGGTGCTCACTACCGCTTTACTTTCCATCCCCTTCTCGAAAGGCGTGTAGGTTTTAGGGTCAAAAGTTTCGGTATGACACATGCCGCCTGCCATCCAGAGCAAGATGACACTATCTGCTGTTGCGTTGGATGATTTAGTGGTGCTACAACTCGACAGAAAGGAGGTACTCGGCAAGCTTGCAGCCATGGCCGCCATACTAGCTTGCTGCATTTTTTGTAAGAAGGTTCTTCGTGTTTCGATTTCGTTTAACATAACGGAGTTTAGATCAATTGAAATTCTGGTAGCAATACGATTGACCAGATGACATCTTCCAAGAACTCCTCCGGATTAGCAGATTTGAGTTGCTTCCGCAAGATTCGTTTTTCTTTTTTATTGGGCTGCCTTCCCAAGGCTTGTACGTATAAGGTTGCCGCGGCATCAATGGGCGACTGGCCGGTAGACAACCACACCTTGGCAGCTTCTTGTATTTTATCATGAAATAGGGCACTATTGGTTAGCAGCAGAGATTGCAATAGGGTAGAGGTGGCACTCCTCTGCGAACTTACATTCTCTCTCACAGGCCGCCCCAAGGTCTTCATGAAGTCATCCTGCTTGACTAATGCTGCTCTGACAAGGTGGGTAGTATCAGGGGATTCAAAATCAAAAGCAGGCAATACACCCCAAAAACTTTTTTCGAAGCGACCGGCACGCCAAGCCTTTTCCCAATGGGCATCCTCATAATCCAAAGCCGTCCACTTAATGTCCGAAGTGTCTTTTGTAGTCTTCCAACTGCGATCAGAGTGCACAAAAAGCGTATCGCCAGATTCTAATTCTAGCCGCAAGGAAAATAATAGACCCGCAGGATTAGCGATGATTCCTTCGTTTACTCCCTCGATAGCAATCTGATTATTGCTGCGTAGAATATCTAGCGGGAGGTCTAATGGCTGGACTTGCTGCCAATCCTGTCCTGCCAGTATTCGCTGTTCATTGAGAAAGAACGTGAAAGCATCATCTGCCGTCAGCAGAAGTTTTGCCTTAGTTACTTGTTGTCCTAACGGCAGGGAAAATGCCTTTCTAAAGCGGCGTTTGCCGGGCTTGGGTAAGACTCTGCGTTCCAGCTCAATTTCCTCATGCCAGATCCATTCGCAATCCATGTCCAGACTGTCCGGGTCATAGGATCGACTATGGTAAATGGGCTGCACGACTTGGGCAAAAGCATCCACGAATTGCTCTGCACTAAGGCGTTTGATCATAGGGCCTCGAAAAACGAATTTTTCGGAGGCTACGAAGGCGGGGGAAGGATAGTTAACCGCTGGGAATTGATAGGTTTGAGAACTCATGATATCTGCCAGTAGTTGGGCGAGGCTGTAGTCATTCTGTACGAATTCCGAGGCGATCCAATCCAGTAATTCCTGGCTCCAGGGTAGATTGTCCAATTCATCTACGGGCGTGATAATTCCTCGGCCAAACAATTGTTGCCAGAATCGATTAACGATGTTGCGATACAATCGGCCGTTAGCAGGTTGCACCACCACCTCGGCTAGTGCAGCCAGCCGTTCCTTCAAACTATCCCCCACGACCTCTCCCAGACTGGGGTACAGAAAACTAGGGGGGGTAAATTGACCGATAGGCTTGTCACAGCGATGAATCTCTAAAGATTCTTCAGCGAAGATATTGGCAAAGCCATAGGCTTGCTCTAGGGTTAGATTGTTGATAAAGCTATTGTGGCAGGAGGCGCACTTGAGATTGACGCCGAGGAGTGATTGCGAAATGTTTTGGGCGGCCTGTAGCTCTGTCCGTTGACTCGCATTGACCACTCCTCGCCATTGGATACCCTTAATAAAACCTTCTGACTTCTCCGATGGATTGATCAATTCCTTGGCCATTTGATCATAGGGCTTATCCACGATCAGGGAGTGATAGAGCCAGTCGGTGATCTGCTGTCGCCCTCCTGTGATAAAGCCGGTGCCAGAGTAATCGTTGCGCAAAAGATCATTCCAAAAACTCAACCAGTGTAAGGTGTAATTCTCTTGATCAGATAACAGCTCCTGAACTAAGCGCTCGCGTTTATCAGCAGAAACATCATCTTCGAATGTTTGTATTGCTGCTGGTTTTGGGAGAAGCCCCGTAATATCTAGGTAAGCTCTACGGATAAATTGTCGATCATCAATCAATTTGGGCCATTCGATGCCTTGATCTTGGAAGTATACATGTACGAATTTATCAATAGGGTGTTTGATCTCAGGAGGCGTACTGGGGAGTTCAGGACGCTGGAGTGCCAGGGGAGCCTCTCGAAACACCTTCAAGGAGGTATCTGCCCAGGGCGCTCCTTGTTTGATCCAGAGCGCTATCAAGTCAATTTCTCCTTCACTGAGTGCTTTTCCTTTCGGTGGCATGGCTTCCTCATTGGAGCGCGGGAGCCTCAGTCGTCTGATGATTTCACTGGCTTGCGGCTCTCCAGCAATAAAGATGGGCCCACTTTCACCTCCTGCGAATACCCCTTCTTTGTGGTCTAAGGCAAGACCTCCCTTTCGCTTGGCTTCACTATGGCATTGGTAGCAACGATGAGCAAATAGGGCACGAACTTCCAGGTTGAGTCGATTGAGTTGGTCTTGTGGAAAGGAATCCGCCGAAGAGAGGGCTTGCCAATGGGCAATATCAGTTTGACTTGAGGCCCCAGAAGAAGACCAAATCGAGGATAAGTAATCACTCCCATGCGTAAGACTAGCCCCCCAGTGCCCAGCGAAAGTGAGACTTAGGCAACTTACACTTAAGAGTAAATAGGCTCTTCCTGGGAATTGATCGTATCGATATCGATAATAAAGGGCTGAGGTCACCGCTAATCCTGCCGTCAAATAGCCACTGATCTCGTGCCATTGAATCAATTCTCCAGCGTATTCCCCCGTCGATTTCAGTAAGACTCCTCCGATGACCGAAAAGATGGCGAAAATTGCTCCAAGATAAATCACCTGACGGTAATCTTGCGGCCCCTTTTTCCAACGTTTCCAGCTTTCCAATAGCCAAGCACCGACCAAAAGTCCAATCGGGAAGTGCACCAAGAGCGGGTGGAGTTTACCACCTAATTCCAATAGCCAGTGGGAGGAAAGGAAGAACATGTTTTTCTTTCCAAAATAGCATTTCTTTTTTGAGGTTAAAAATGAACGCCTCGGCAGGTGACCTAGGGGGGCTATTATTCATCCCCGTAGGTTTCTTTTTCGATGAAGTAGAGCATCAATTCAATATCCTTCGCTGATAGTTCAGGGTAGGCTGTCATCACGCCATCCCATTGATTAGCTACTTTGACGGCTTTGGGGTGTCCCTCTTGAATCATTTTTGGGGAGTTGCGGATGAAATTGTACAAGTCTTCTTTAGGGTAGTCCTTCCAGCGCATCTGTACGCCTTTCAAATTAGGGGCTGTCCCAATATTATGCTTTGAGGTATAGACGTGACAGGCGGCGCAACTATTTCTGTACAATACTTCTCCTTGCAGAAAGAGCGTATCCTGTGGGTTCGGAGAAACCCACTTGGCCTTTTGGGAAATAGATGCAGGGAGCAAGGTTTGATAATTCAAGAAGACACCTAAGAGGATAATCGCAGAACTGAACGAAAAATAAGATTGCATGACTATTTTATTTTAGAGATTTTGCAGCACACAATTTTTTGAGGAGAATGGAGCTAATTCAGTTTGTTAGCATGACTAAGTAGGGCTGATGGTTATTGCATTGCTTGAGTTTTTCCAGATAAGCATGTGCCTGATCCATTTTCCCTGCCTCCCGGTAAATATGCGTGGCTAAGAAGTAGGCCAATGTCTGATGCGCTGCTTGTATTTCACCCTGTACAGCTTCCTCAAGTAAAGACAGGGCTTTAGATTTTTGA
Organism: Saprospiraceae bacterium; assembly: GCA_019634045.1. Taxonomy (GTDB): domain Bacteria; phylum Bacteroidota; class Bacteroidia; order Chitinophagales; family Saprospiraceae; genus DT-111. The sequence goes on along the minus strand of JAHQWA010000086.1, from coordinate 25,128 downwards.
CCACGTAGGGATGTTGACCAGATGTCTTGCCAGCTAAGCTCTGCTTGTAATTGTGGGGACTTTTCTTTGGTCATCATCTTCCGCAATTTTTTCAAGTGTTTAAGGCTCTTTTGCACAAAACCTCTTTTGGCACTTCCTGAAAGATTAGAGGCATAGAGATGTTGGTTTCGAATAACTTCCATTAGCCGCTCTGCATCTTCCTTCCTTGATTTGTAATCTTCCATGGCGATGTATAAGCGCTCTACATTTGCAGGGAAGACCTCAAGTAATGCCTTTAAATGCTCTTTGTTTTGGTAGCCTTCCTCCAACAAGTACACGTCTTCCCAAGGATCAATGATCATGACTGTTGGTAGATACCTGACGTTCAGTGCTTGCCTAATGGAAGGGTGTAAGTCTATATCTACCTCTAGGGGGATAAAATTCTCCTTTAAGGCTTGGATTTCCGGTGTACTCCAGACTTCTTGATCCATCCTGAAACATGGTCTGCACCAAGTCGCCCAAAAGTCTATTAAAATCAGTTTCTTTTCTCTTTTAGCTAGCCTTTTTGCTACTTCAAGCGAGTTGATCCAGTCTGCACCTTCCAAAGTGATGAGCTCCTGCTTTTGGTATGGTTTAGGAGTAGGTTGGCGAGAAATCGGCTTCAGAGGGGTATTGGCAATAACATTAAAGCCTTCCCAGTAATCAGCAGAAAGTTTCCCGGCTTGAATAGCGAAGACACTTTCTCTGTGCAGGCTTTCGCGGGGCGGTAGATGTTTCCCTTTGCCCGGTTTTATCTCTGTAACAATTACATCCATCTTATTGATGAAGGGAACATTGGTTCTCACATCTACATATCGATTGAGTACATGACCTGATTTTAAGTACCAACTGCCATCATGGTTGCTATAATTGACTTCTAATTTTCTACTGATCAGGTTGATAGGGAGTTCTTTTTCCTTTGTATGGTATTCGTTATACTCATTTAATGCTTGCTTTGTCATGATGAAAGAGGCTTTGACTAAGGCCAAACTTTTGGCATCAATGTAAAGTTTTCCTTCCAGTCCCCCCTTTTTCTGATTCGCCAAGGGCTTGAAGCTGATGATATGCAAATTAAAGGTGTCCAGGTTGGTGTAGCCTAAGTGCTGATATTGGTATCGTTTCCAGAAACGAGGGCCAAGGAAATCTGGGGGTGCTTTAGCTATATCTACCATAATCCCTAAATGCGAACCCTGTGAGATGGAAGGTAGAGATAGGGTGTCTTTCCTATACCGATAGCCATGGAGGAGAGGCTTTCGATAGCCCTTGACTACGCGTACAGCATCGTGTATGTCCGGTTTTCCTCGGTATGCAGTTTTGTAGAATTCTAACACTCCTTCTGCATAGAGAATTTCTTGTTTAACCTTAGTGCTAAGGTTAATGGTTTCTCTGAAGAACCCCGTAATGTTTTTTGGTTTTTGCGGATAGTTTTTTCTCAATTGCTCCCGCATGGCCTCGACAATTTGAACAGCATCAAGGCTGTCAGGCCGTACTACGATTTCCTGTAAATTTATTCCTTCTGGAGAGAGGGAGATAAGGTTTTCTGCTTTGCTCAGACTGATAACGGATAAACGTTTAGATTGATAACCTAAATAACTGATCTTTAAGGAGTCATTTTTGAACCAATCGGGAAGTCTTAAGCGAAAGAAGCCATCAGTATTGGTCGTAGTTCCTACACTTCCATTTAGGATAGTGACGTGGGCAAATGCTAGGGGAGTGCCATCCACGGCATCTATCACTTTTCCGCTGATGTCGATATACGTCTGAGCAGAGCTATAGCATACCTGTAAGCTGCACATCAGTAGGAAGGCGATTAGCCTTTTTATCCCAACGTGATTAATGAATTTTGGTAAGTTTGATTTTAGATACATAGAGCGCAGCTGTTATGGAAGATAAATATAGTATAAAATGACCTGTTCTGAGAGCCATGGCGGATCTCTCTGGTCTACTTTTTACCGCTATTGCTTTTGATCCAGGAAGTGAATAATGCTTTGAACCTGGCTGTCCCTTAGGTTTGGGAAACCTATTTTTCCAATTCCGTTTTTTGATAGTTCTACAGCTCTTGGATGTAATTCGTTGCGAAGACTATCAGGATACTTGATGAAGCGGATTAGGTCTTCCGCCGGATAGGCCGCCCAACGTTTACGTACTCCCTTAAGGTCGGAGGCGGGCATTCGATGCTTGACTTTGTAAGGATGGCAGGAAGAACAGTTTTGCCGGAAGAGAATTTCTCCCTGTTGAAAGAGCGTATCCTGTTTTTGCAGATCTTTTCGCCAACTGATTTCCGTGTAAGGCACCTCCTCAATTTGATCAATCAATTGCAAATGATAAATAATGCCGATGGCAAAGAGTAAAGGAAATATTCGAACAAAGTAGAGGCGCATACAAAGGAGTTTTATAAAAAAATCAATTTGTGGTCTATTTCGTGGCAGGACTAATCAAGCCTTGCCAAACTTCTTCCTGTCCTAATTCTCTTTCCTACTCGCGCCCGCTTTGACCCTGTTCTCAGTGGGATTCAAGATTGGACTAGTCAAGGTATCTGTCAGCGGGGCTAAGACATTATATCCGTCCCAGAAATCGGGGGAGGGGGTGTCTACTAGCACCGCAAAGACGCTTTCTTTATGTACGATCTGACTACTAGGAATAGGCTTCCCCTTTCCCGGTCGAATGGCCGTAATGATCATATCCATCTTGTTGATGAATGGAACCTTGGTTCTCACATCTATATATTGGTTCACGACATGGCCAGACTGTAAATACCATCTTCCTTGATAGTTACTATAATTGACCTCTAGTACTCGGCTATTGAGTTTAATCGGAAGTTGTTGCCTGTCGGTATGAAGCCTATTGTATCGTTCTACAGCTTTCCGAGTCGGAATAAAAATGGCCTTCACTAGGGCCATGCTGTTGGCATCTATATAGAGTTTCCCTTCAAAGAAGCCTTCTCTTTTTTCCTTAAAAGGTTTGAACTTGACGATATGCAAACTGAAGGTGTCAAGATTAGAATAACCTAGGTGTTGAAATTGATAACGTTGCCAAAAATCGGGCTGTAAAAAGTCAGGTAGTGTCTTAACGATATCAACTAGAATCCCTAAATGAGAACCTTGAGAGATGGCCGGCAAAGAAAGGGTATCCTCTTTGTGCTTATAGCCGTAAAAAAGAGGTTTTCTAACTCCTTTAACAATCCGAACAGCATCGCGGGGACGTACTCTTTTTTTATAAGCAGTCTTATAGAACTCCAGTACCCCTTCAGCGTACAGCATTTCGGTAGGCGGAGAGGTGTTCAGGTAGATGATTTCCCGGAAGAATCCAGTCGTGTTTTTGCCTTTTTGTGGATAGTTTCGCTTTAGCTGACGCAGCATGCTTTTGACGAGTAGAATCGGATCTACAAAGCTTGGACGAACCACAATTTCTTGCAGTTCTATGCCTGCCCGTCTCAGTCGGATTACCACTTGTCCACGATCTAATTCCGAAATGGCGACCACTTTAGATTGATAGCCTATATAACTTACCTTGATTGAATCTCTTTCCAAATGACTGGGAAGCTGAAGAATGAAGTAGCCGTCTTCATTGCTGGTTGTTCCCATTCTTCCGTTTACTAAGCTCAGATGTGCAAAGGCAAGAGGCGTGTTGTCTTTTTGATCTATCAGTTGGCCTTTTAACTGGAAGTAATTTTGTGCATGAACTACCAAATTGCCGCAAATACCAGCTACTGCAAAGACCGTAGTAAAGATAAATCGAAGGTATAGAGGTCGAATAAGTTTTAGGAGCTGGGTCGGAAGCATATGGGAATCAGTTTAGCCGGACGTTTCCTCAATATAAAACAATATGGCTGCTATATCTTCATCACTCAGATTTGGAAATGGAGCCATTACAGCCTTATTCCACTCCTTCCAGATGGACACTCCTTTTGGGTGCTTACTTTCTACCAAGCTTTGAGAATTCCTGATCCATTCGTAGAGATCTTCCTCTGGGTAATCCTTCCAACGTGCGGCGACTCCGTTTAAAGCTGGCCCCACAAGATCATCTTTCATGTTTTTGTTATGGCAGGAAGCACAATTTGTCTTAAATAAAGCTTTGCCTTGCTTGTTGAGTGCTGGATTACTACTGGGAGTCCCTTTACTCACGAAATCTACACCAGGAGTGGATTCAGATACCTTTTCAATGTATTGCAACTGCTTAGGTGACCGATGTGGAAACTGGATATTATGTTGAAAAGCGAGACAGCCCCCAATCGTTAGGGCTAGCATGTAAATTAGAATTTGAAAGAGGCGCATATGATGGAGTTTTAATGGATGAAAACCTTGCTCCGGAAAACTATTTTACTGCTTGAATGTCAGATCTATAGCTGACTTCATTATCCTATAATTTACAAAGAAAAGAGATCGGGATCAAGGGGAGGATTGTCATGTTTTTGCAAGCTTTGAAGAGGCCTGATAGCAAGAAATTAGATTTTCTTGTCGAATCTGTAAGAAATGCGGTGGTTGGGAACACTATATAAGGGAAATCATAGAAATTATGTCTGGAAGAGAGCAGCAAAAGCTTTTCGATGAGTGGCTACAAGCGTATAAAGGGGTACTGATTAAAGTGGTGCGTTCCTATGCTCTTGTTAGGAATGATCAGGAAGAGCTTTTTCAAGTTGTTTGCGTGGAATTATGGAAATCTATAGCCAATTATCGCGGCGAGGCCAGCGTGGCTACCTGGGTCTACCGTGTTGCTTTGTATGCGGCGATGGCCTGGAATAAGAAAGAGAAGAAACATCGTGCCAACAAAGACCCTATTAAAGGCACGGAACAATTGCTCATTGTCCAGCCGGAGCAGAAGAGTGAAAAACTAAATTGGCTATACCAACAGCTCAATCAACTCAATGAAGTTGATCGCTCACTTATGCTCTTACTGCTAGATGACTTTTCTTACAAAGAGATGGCTAATATCCTGGGCATCTCAGAGACAAATGTCGGAGTTAAGATCAATCGAATTAAAAAGAAATTGAGCGCCAAATCAAGCTCGTTTTTCAAACCATAAAATGGAAATACAGATGGAGTTCAGTGACCTGAAAAAGATATGGGATAACCACAAGCAAGAGCATTATTACCAAATCAATGAAGTTCAGCTGCACAAAAGTGTTGTTCGCAATAGTGAGAGTGTTCGCCGAGTAGTGAATCTATTCGACTGGTGCATGACCGGTATTCTGTTTGTCTTGGCTGCCACCACTCTGGTCGAGGGCATTTGGGATAAAGAATATTACCAAATACCTGAAAGCATAATCCTGTTTGCCGTGGTTTTGTATCTGTTGATGGACAGGCGCAAACGGCTGCAATTGGCAAAGGATACCCCTCGGTCCCTGAAAGAAGAACTGACAAAGGCGATCCATATGCTGGACTATCATGTTCATCGAAGGCGCAACTTTATTTGGTGGTTTGTAGTCCCATTGGTCCTAACCACACTCATTCATATGTTATATACTTATCAGGGCAAACCTTGGTGGTTGTGGCCCTTGTCCTTGGGCGCCTTCGCCTTTTCGTATTGGCTGGTCGATAAGGAACTAAATCAGCAGATTTTACCAAAACGAGAAGACCTTAATGCGCTGCAACAGCTACTAGAGGAATAGTGGCCTTAAGTGAGGGAAATCATTGCTTCAGTGGAAAAATGTTGACAGTTTGGGATTAAAAAATAATGAAAGTAGTTCCTGTTCGCTTCTTTTGGCGATCCCTTAAGAAAGAACTCCCCCTAGAGGATATAGTGGATGAGGTACGGGACTTCGATGAACGATTCAGTTTGATCTTAAACAAGCATTTGGCGATCCTTGCCTGGTGGTGCTTTTTCCATTTGGTTATTGGTGTCCCGCTACTCATATGGTGTACAGAATGGATATGGTATTTTGCGCTAATGAATATCAGTTGGGCATTGATCAATCTCTGGATTGTATTCAAGTTGTACGATCATATCTACCATCGTCGATTTAGAAATGGAAATGTTTATCGTCGATTTCAAATTCAACAACATGTAGAAAAGATGCTCTTTTTGAATGTTGGCTTGGATCTTAGCTACATTCTTGCAGGATTTTATATGACAACTTGGGCTAACGCTGCTCCAGGTGGCTTATGGTTGGGCTTTGGATATGCGGTGGTACTACAAGGGGCCTATTTATTGATTCATGATACCTCCTTCTTGGTACTCCATCATCTCAACTACCGCAAATGCAAACCCTTTCTGGAAGATGTTATTGAAACTCAAATAGCTTTACGAAAGAAGGGGGTTGAAGTAGTAAATGAGAGTGAGTGAGGCAAGAGCAGCGTACCCGACAGCCGGGTGAGAGACTATGAGTTGGTGGAAGCGTATGACCTAGAGCGCCTTGGGGAACTTTGCAGTAATTTGTATTGATCTTGAACAAACATCAGAAACTTGCCCTAATCTAGTGGGCCACATTTATTATTGAACTAAGGGGACTTGGTCATTTGGATGACAATGAGTTACGCAGCATAGTGCAAGTCTTTTCCGTTTTGGGTATAAACACCTAGTTATGAAAAAATTCGCGTTGCTCTCGCTAATGGCATGCCTATGCCTAATTGGAAAATCTCAAGTACAAGGCCCCTTCACTACGCAAAAAGCAGCGGCCTGTTTAGACACCTTTGCGAAGCTCTTACCTACCGAAAAATTGTACTTACAAACAGATCGGACCATCTACCGACCTGGAGAGCAAATCTGGTTCTCAGGGGTAGTTACTAATAGAGCTAATCAGATCGTAAAAGAAGTGAGTGACCTCATTCAGGTCCAGCTTATCGGACCATCAGGCCGAATTGTAACGGAGACTATGAGTACGGTATTAGGTACTTCTATTTCCTTGTCCAAGAGTTTAGCAGGTGGCCGCTATGTACTAAAGGCCTTCACGCCTTGGATGATTCATCAGGACTCTACTCTGTACTTCGAAAAGGAGATATTTATTCAGAAGGTTGTTTTAGGAGAGGTTCTGCTGAAACTTGATTTTGAGAGAGAATCCTATGGGGCTGGCCAGGAAGTGCTAGCCACTTTCTCCGCTCGAACAAAATCGGATCTCCCCTTAACGAAGCATCCAATTAACATCAAGATTAAGTTGAATGGGAAAACGGCTAAAGAATGGACAGCAGAAACGGATCAGGAGGGAGAATTGGTACTTGCTTATGACCTACCTCCAGATTTAGTAGGAAGTGATGGTTTGCTTATCCTTTCTTTAGATCATGAAGGGCAAACGGAAAGTATAAGTCGCAGCATTCCAATTAGCAACAAAAACATCCAGATTGATTTTTTGCCAGAAGGGGGAGCTTTGCTTGCTGGTTTTACCAATAAGGTGGCCTTCAAAGCGCTACAAGACTCAGGCTTGCCGGCCGATGTGGAAGGGTATATAGTGAATGCTCAGGGCGAAAGAGTGTGTACTTTTAGTTCCTACCACCAGGGGATGGGAGCATTTGAATTGATCCCACAATTGGATCAGAATTATCAAGCCATTATCACTCATCCAACAGGTACAGTTGGCCCTCATTTCTTACCGAAAGTAATGCAAAAAGGAATCGGAGGGAGTGTGGAACAAAGAGAGGATGGGCTTCAAGTTACCATCCAGAGTCAGACCGCAGATTCGGCTCATATCATAGTGCAAGTGCAAGGGCAAGTATTCTACCAGCACACGCTTCAATTGGAAGAGAATTCGACTACCCTTTTTCTTCCTACCAAAGAATGGCCAATGGGAATAGCTCAGGTAAATATCTTTGATAAATGGGGAAGACCTCACTTTGAACGGCTTGCCTTTGTCAATTACGGCCGTGAACTTCAAGTCGAGATACAAACTGATAAACAGAAATACCAACCTAGGGAACTTGTACAAATGAAGGTGAAAGTGAAGGATGACGCCGGTCAACCCGTTAGAGGTGAGTTTACCCTGGCAGTAGTAGATGATAACCTACTAACCTTCGCAGACGACAAACAAGATAATATCCTTTCCCATTTTCTGATGAGCAGCGAACTCAAAGGAAAAGTCTACGAGCCAAATTTCTACTTCAATCCAGAGGAACCCAAGGCTCAGAAGGCCTTGGACTATGTGCTAATGACACACGGTTGGCGAGGCTTTGTTTGGCAGGAGTTGTTAGAAACACCAATAGCGGTTTGGCAGCATCAGAGCAACAAGTTGGATGATTTGGAGGGCCTTGAAGGAACGGTTTTCTTAGAAGGAAGGCGGCTTAAAGGTGTTACCGTGAAAATAGCTGGGCAACCTATTGAAACCAAGACGAATGATAGCGGCGTGTTTTTCTTTTCTAGCAGAGATATACATTTGCCGGTAACGGTAGTGGTTAGCCATAGAGGAGGTAAGGACCGACATTACTTCAACACTTATAATAAAAAGTATTTAGGTAAGCCCAATCGGGGTAACACGCTAGAAACAATCTCCCAAGTAGAGGTAGAAGGTAATTTCTTTCAATCTATAGCTGTGCCGAATCAGATAGATGAGGGGCAATCCTTGGCAGCGAAACAAGATCTAAACGGTGCTGTAGTGGCATTAAATGGAAGTGCAGAAGGCCTTAGGATCAGCCGCTCTGCTTTATCAGAGGTGGTGGTAGTTGGGTATGGGGTATCTGCGAGGAATTCCTATGCTGGGTATGGAATGGAAGTAGATTTGGATTTTGAACCCATGAAGTTATGGATTCGGCCTACCCGTTCGAATCCCAGCTATCGATATCAAAGGCGGTTTTACGCACCTCGATACCGGCAGAAAAGAAAACCTCGTGTCCGATCTGATTTTCGGAAGACGATCTTTTGGCGATCCGGCATAAAAACTGATGTCAAGGGCGAAGCTAGCTTGTTTTTCCATGTGTCTGACGAGATCACAGTCTTTAGAGCCACCTTGGAAGGTGCCACGAGTGATGGCCTGTTAGGAAGAGGGACGACTACCTTCTACAGCCAATTACCTTTTACATTACAAGCCAAAACACCTGAATTCTTGATGGGAGGAGATACCCTGTACCAAGAGGTGATCATTAAGAACAATACAGGGGAAGAGGTCAGAGGTAACTTGAATCTTGGGCAACTAAGCTTGCTGAAACTAGCTAATAATGCCCTTAAGAACGTAGCAATTCAGATACCGGCTCGAAACCACTGGAAAGGAAAGATTCCTTTAATTGCTAAGGACTTAGATGGCATGGCTCATTTTAAGGTAAGCTTCACTACGGATGATGGCTTGACTGAAGCGATTCCAAAACAAATACAATTGAGGAGCCGAGGGTTCCCGTATCACTTTGCCTTATCGGGGGGAGCCAGGAGCAAACAAGCTACTTTTCAAATCAAGGACACTATCCCAGGAAGTCTAGAAGCCCATTTTAAGTACTATCCTGATTTCATTCGGGAATTGATTGAAGGAATGGAAGGCATGCTCCGTGAACCACATGGTTGTTTTGAACAAGTATCCTCCAGCAACTTTCCGAATATATTAGTCTTACAATTACTTCAGGAAACAGGTAGAGACAATCCCAAGCTTAAGTTGAAAGCCAAAAATCTTTTGCGAAATGGATATCAAAAATTGGCTAAGTACGAAACAAAAGAAGGGGGCTTTGAATGGTATGGACGGACCCCACCTCATGTCTTCTTGACTGCCTATGGTCTATTACAGTTTCATGAGATGAAAAAGGTCTTCTCTGGAGTAGATGCGAGTATGGTCAAGCGGACGAAGGATTGGTTAATGAACTTGCAAGACCTGAAATCTGGACAGTTTAGGGCGAGAAAGAATGCATACTATGCTTCCAATAATACCTGGTTGGAAAATATGCACGCTTATATCTTGTATGTGCTCAGCGAAGTTGGGCAGCAAGGTTTGCATAAGGCGCTGGATTTCTCTTTGCGTATCACTGAGCAAACGGAAGATCCATACTTTCTGGCCTTGACTAGTATTGCTTGTCAAAATATGGGCCGAAAGGAAGAGGCCACTCGCTTACTTGAACGACTAAAAGAACATTTACGAACGGCGGGGCTTGATTATTTGAAAGAAAGTAGCACTCCTTTACGATCTTATGGATCAAGTAAACAGGTGCAGGTGGCCGCCTACGTGGTCATCGCCTTAATGCGGGAAGAAGAACTTAACCATGATCATCTTGGCGACTTAATTTCTTTCATACGATCCCATAAAAGAGGGAGCGGGACCTTTGGTTCCACACAAACTACCATTACTGCTTTAATGGCGATCAATGAATTTGTGCGAAAGACTTCAAATGAAAGTACAGAGGGGACGCTTGAAATCCAAATCAATGATACGCTGATATCGATGGAAATGGAAGAGATAAAAGGAAATGGCTCTATAAACGAAAACCTGAAAAAACACCTAAGATTAGGAGAGAATACCATAGCTATTCGATTCTCTGACGAAGTCGATCCAGGTCCATACACCTTTGCTGCCAATTGGAACGCATCGAGCCCGGAAAGACATGAGGACTGTAGAGTCAAGATCGAAACAAAATACAATACAAATAGCCTTGAGGTTGGAGGGTTTGTACGGTTGCAAACAAGGCTTATCAATACTTCTGATGAAGCACTCCCATCGACGATAGCCCTGGTCGGTGTCCCTGGAGGATTGAGCCTGCAAACTTGGCAATTAGAGGAACTCGTAGATAAAGGTCAAATCGATTACTACGAAATAAGGGATGAATACCTAGTCTTGTACTTAGATGGACTTCCACCTTCCGCAAATCTGCTACTCAATCTTGATCTCAAGGCAGAAGTGCCCGGCCAATTCCGAGCTTTTCCGTCCAGCGCGTACCTGTATTACACCGATGAATACAAGGACTGGACGCAACTTCCCGCCCTAACGATTAACCCTTAATTCCCTCTGACATGGAACTTATCAATCAATTAAGAAACCTTGCTTGTCTATGGGGGCTATTTGTGGTATCCCCACTTTTTGGCCAGTTCATACCTGAAAATAATGCACGTTTGTATCTAGATCGGGCAATTAACCCATCTTCAGTTGCGGGCGTGACGGAGTTTTCGATTGATGGCTTAATGAAACTCGATTATCTGAGGCTTTTATCGAATAATAACTTGGTGGGAATCGGAGGCGTTTTTATACCACATAAAACACAAGGAACGGCTACAGGTAAATTGATACCTCTATTGAAAACTGGCAATTCTATTGAAGCGGAGTATAACTCATTAGGCAATATAAGTCTAAATTACCTTGACGGCTCCAGTTCTAGTCAATCCTGGATTAATTTCCTAGATACCCCCTACCGTTCAGATAGCAACCAAGATGATTTTCTGGATGTTCCTTTAAGCAGGCGATTAACCGGATCATATCAACACCGAGGATCGGGAAGGAATTACTCTTCTCTTAGCAGAGCTTTTGTAGCCGGAGAAAGGCAAATTTCCGGACAGCTAGATTTCAAGCCTAGCGAGAATCTTTTGTCCAATACTATTTATGGCTTTGGACATCATTTATATCAATTGGGAGGTGAAACTAGACTTCAATTTCATTTGCCAACTAGCAGGTATAGTGACAAAAAACTCAATGTGGAAGCTGTCGGTTTTTTACACGACCTTGATGCTTATGTAGGGACTTCACTTTACAAAGAATCAGAGCAACAAGTTAAACTGGGCGTCAAGCTGGAAGAGGGTAATGATTTGAGGGCTGTTGCTATTGGATTGCAGGGAAGCTGGCGTAGCGGAGATACTGAATTTGGAGAACAACTATCGCTACGCAGAACGCTGTCGTGGTATGGGTTAAAGGGTTCTCTTAAGGATTATTTGTTGCTTAATCTGAGACTACAAGCTAATCTCGGCATACATTACCATGATATTCTAAGATGGCAGATTCTACCTAATGTAAAATTGGATTATCAACCAAGCGATCAACTAGATTTGCGAATTGCGGTATTTGGAGAATATAATTACCGCTTTTCGGAACTCTGGAATGAAAACCGATTTTTGCTACAGAGTGCACGAAAGATTGACTTGCCGGATACTCCTGGCGCTGACAAAATGTGGAAATTTGGTGCAGTTTTACAAGGAGACTTCGATCTAGATCCTTATTATAGTGATTGGCTCTTATCTTATAAGATCTCGTACTGCCACTGGTATTTTCCTCAAAAAATGATTCTAGACCTTCAGGATCCAGCTAAGGCCGTTTTCAGGGAGACCAAGGAAGGAGCAAGCTGGGATCGTGTGGAAGCACAGCTTGGTCTACGAATTCGTCATAATTTGATGGTGAAGAGCAATTATACGTATCAATATTCCACCTTTCAGCTTGATGGAGTAAAGCTTGAGGAGCCCTTCTCAGCTAGACATCATTGGATGAACACTGTTAATTGGCTGCACTCTATCGGGAGTCTCGGGCTGGTTTATCATCTAAAATCAGCAAGATTGTTTCCTGATATTAGTGGTCGTGATCTTACTGAAGTACCAGGAGGCCGATCTCCGTGGTTCCATCGTCTAGATGTAAACCTGGCTTTGCACTTCAAAGAATGGATTGCTCATTCTTCACCATGGCATAGTTTTAATCTTCGTATGGGGGTTAGAAATGTGACAGGTTTAAAGCAGCCATTTCCTTTGCTAGCTTATCAAGAACCTTTTGGTGGACAATTTGATGCAAGCCTACAATGGGGAAGTGTTTATGGCGCACAATATTATTTATCCCTGAATTATGACCTTTAGTAAGCAGAAGTACTTTGTGGCTCTGTTAACTGGCGAGTCGGGTACAAGATGAGCGTTCTACAGCAGTTTCTCATGTAAGGTGTTTACCTATTCTTGACTTTTGTTTTCCAGGCTAAATCTGGTTGAAAGTCGAAATCGGAAAAAGGTCCTAAATCGGAGGATGTCCGCCTTCCGCCTTCGTACCTGTCTGTTCTGGCGAACGCCAGGCAGGTTTCCGATTTCACAAACGGGCTAACAGTGCAGAGACCTGTAGTCCAATTTACGGAAGCACTCTATATGAGAAACTGCTGAGCTTTCTACAAAAGAAGCTGCAAATAACTGATAATTAGGTTTTTGCAATAAAAAAAACTGGTAATTGTACCGGATTCCAATGTTAAGTTTTACCCCAAAAGTGAAAACTTAACATTGGAATCCGGTTTTTTTATTTATTGAGTGTTAATTTTGTGTAAACTTATTATTAATTAAACATTAACCTCTCCGTGCTATGAGCAGAGTTTCGAAATTGAAAAAGAGCATCAAAACGATGCAGAAGAAAGTATCAGGATTGAAAAGTGAATTGAAAAAGGCCAAGAAAAAAGAGGCCAAAGCAGCAGCTAAAAAAAGCAAAGTGAAGGCTAAAGCTAAAGCAAAGGTCGCTAAAAAGGCTAAGAGTAAGAAGACGGCTAAAATTGCCAAACTAAAGAAAAAATCCAAACGAGCATAAGAGCTTAATAGTGGCTAAAGTTTAGTGCGAAAGGGAGAAAGGAGGCTTTTGGGTTTCCTTTTTCCTTTCATTTCATCCCTTTCTCCTCATTTCCGCCCTCCTCATTGGCATGCTATCTATTAAGCCAAATAGTTTATCCATTTCTACTACCTGATCACTACGCAGCTTCACACCGCCATCCTTTCCGATCAAAACAAAAAAGAAGGATCTTTTATCCGGTGCATATCGACTTCTAAGTTCAGCGGCCCGCTTGGGTTTCAAGGACTTACCCATAGGCCCAATGGCTTTTTGATCAAATATTCTATAGACGACTAGCTCCCGATCTTCCAGTTCTTCCTCGTTGGTCTGCAGTAGCTGTAATTGTTGTTGGAACAGGGACTCTTCCCGGTCTGTAGCAAAGACTAGAATGACGCGATCTTCCCATTGATGTTGACGCAGGACTTGAGCCATACCTACTGAATAAGTAAAGAAGAGTGAAGAAATAACAAGGAATGAACGCATAGACTGAAGTTTTTTAACCAAATATAAAGGCGTAGAGCTGATATAAATAATCAACTCTACGCCCGGCAAAAAGTTCAGCCCAGTTCAATAAAACTAGAAGATATATCGTAGACCGAATTGCAACTGCCAGCGAGATAGCAAGCTGAAATCATCGACAAAGGAGCTTTGTAAGCTAGTGTCGAAGCTGTAGGTAGGAACGCCATCGGCTACACTCACCCCTACAGGCTGCGTATTAGTAACGAATTGGCGAACGCCCCAGTTGCTACTGATTAAGTTACCAAAATTCAAGATGTCAATACTGAATTGAATAGTCTGCGTCTTATCTCCAGAGGCAAAGCTGTAATCCTGCAATAGCCTCAAATCCCAAGTGGAGAACCAAGGGCTCAATATGCCATACTTCTCTACATAAGAACCTCTATTGTCACTCAAGTAATCATCCTGCTGAATGAAGGCCTCAAAAGCCGTTCTTTGCGCAGATTGCTGTGTAGCATCTCCAGAAAATTGCATTTGTCCAATCTCGCCCGAAGTGGGGATGTACAGCAAGTCGTTCAAGCCAGATCCGTCGCCATTGATATCTCCAGAATACGTATAGGAAAAACGATTTCCTTGTGCATATTCGAAAACCAAACCAAAGGTAGTAGCCCATGGCCCATATACCCATTGCTGGTGCGCAGAACCAATTACTCTATGACGATTTCCATAGAGGGAAGGAGCTAAGACAGCCTCGTTCACATGACCAATCGCAGGGTTTCTATCATAAGCATCGCTCGAGATCTCCGCTTCAATAGAACTAGCATCTTGTGCGTCCAAGAAGTTGTAACCGATACTTGTGAACAAGCCATTCGACCATTGGCGTTGAAGTTGCAGACTGATGTTGGTGGAACGCCCTACATCGGTGTTGGTGAATACGTAAGCATTGTTACCATTTTCGACTCTGTCGTTTGGGCCATAAATAAGGCGGGTGTCAACGCCTTGTAGCCTAGCTGTGGGTGGACGCAAGCCATAGTTGCGGACCATCATGGCATTCACGTCTTCTGTGTAGATGAAATCAGCAGAAAGTGTCCAACCGCCTTTGAAGCTCTGGTCGTAGCCAAGGTTCGTTCTCCAGACTTGTGGGAACTGGAAGTCAGGACGAGTCACATTGTAAAAGAAGATATTGGGGTTGGCAACGTGGTTGCCAATCCATACAAATGGGAAGCGACCTGTGAACAGCCCGGACCCTCCTCGCAATCGCTGCGAGTTATCTCCCTTAACATCCCAGTTGAAACCAACACGCGGTGAAATCAATACTTTCTGATCAGGTAGTTGAGTGTGGTCAAAAACAATATCGTTGCCATCCTCATCGCTCCAAGTCAAGCCGGGTACATGGCAGCAGTTGCGATCGATCACCTCTTGGATTTTAGTCTCCGTATCAAAGTACAATGGCACATCAAAGCGCAAGCCATAAGTTAGGTTGAAATTGTCAGAAACTGCCCATTCATCTTGCAAGTAGAAAGCCCATTGCCCCAAATTGGTCTCAGCTAGGGCCCAGCCTTCTCCTTCTACTCCATCATCACCTCCATTGGTTTTGAATACATTTTCAGCGAAGGCAAACTCATCGTCAAATCCGCCAGTTGAAACACTATCCACGAATGCTTGTACACTTGGGAAACCAGGACCAAATGAACCACCGCCATAGGTGAAAGGATCATAGACACCTAGGTTAAAGGAGTTGTTGAAATTGAATCGCTCAAGACTACTACCTATAGTGATCGTATGACTTCCAGCGTAGATGTTGAAATTGTTGGTGATTTGGAATACATCCTGATCCAGTCGGTTGTGAATAGAGAATGGCTCGTGTCCAGCTACGATATAGCGAATACCATCTCGGTTAATATTAATGACCGGAATCGGCGCTGAGAATGGATCACGAGAATCACGAAATGAGGTGAAACCAGCCTGGAATTTGTTTGAGGCCTGGTTGCCAAAGATAGATCTCACTTCAATAATACCCGATTGTAGCTTGTTGTTGATCTGGTAGCCAGAATTTCTAAATTGTAGCGTGGTCGCATCAGGTCCGCGACGGCCCAGTGCAGAGGGGTGTGCATTATTATGCCTCAAGGCATCAAGGAAATTATAGGTAGCTGTGACGGTATGATTCTGATTCACGTTCCAGTCGAGCTTGAAGATACCTTTTTGATTATCGGTATCGTGAATATAGCCTTCGTAGGCCCCCGTTTCATACCCAAATCTGTTGCGAAGCGCAGTAGATACGGCTTCTAGATCAGCTACCTCTACACGAGAAACTTGCTCTCCACTACGTCCAGCTGATGCAGCAATAAAGTTAGACCCAAGGTCTTCTCTTCTTTCTATTTCTGCATTGACGAAAAAGAATAGTTTGTCCTTGACGATCGGACCACCTAAGCTAAATCCAGTTTGGAACTGCGCCAAATCCGGAACAAAGATCTTATTACCGCTTACGCGGGATCCAGTCAATCCTTGATTTCGATAGAACCCAAAAACGGTACCAGTAAATTCATTGGTACCCGACTTAGTGACCGCATTCACCGCTGCACCCGTAAATCCAGCTTGGGTTACATCATAAGGAGCCAATGAAACTTGAATTTGATCAATCGCATCCAAGGAAATTGGCTGCGCACCGGTTTGTCCACCCGGCGTTGCTGCATCCAGACCAAATGGGTTGTTGAAAATAGATCCATCCAAGCTGAAGTTGTTGAATTGATCATTTCTACCCCCGAAAGAGTTGCCGCTGGCAGAAGGCGTAAGACGAGTGTAGTCAGAAGCTGACCGAGAAATAGTAGGAAGACGAGTAATCTGCTGAGAACCAATGTTGGTCTCGGCACCTGTTCTTTCACTGTTGAGTATAGGATCGGACTTGGCGATCACATCTACGCCAGATAATTCGACAGCTCCAGACTGCATACCAAAATCTAGCTTTAATTTTTGAGCCAGACTTAAGAAAATGTTCTCTTCCTTTTGGCCGTCGAAGCCGATATAACTAGATTGAATGGTGTATGGACCTCCTACACGAAGGTTAGGGATGGTGTAACGACCACCTTCCCGTGTGGTTGTCCCATATTGGGTTCCGGACGGTTCGTGGATGGCTACCACATTTGCACCGATTAAAGGAGTGCCACTGTCATCCAGAACTACACCGGTAAGTGTGGCTGTGGTAACTTGAGCGTGGAGTGTACCCACTAAGAGTAGCCCCACGATTACAGTGAGTAATCGACTTAAGTTCATAACTAATTTTGATTTATATAAGTGTATTTGGAGAAATCTACCTTTGCACTAAGAGTATTTTCCACAGTAAGAGACTGGTGCTACAGACCGTTTTTTTGCTAAAAGTATTTCTATTAATAGTGGCTTGGACAGAGAAGCCCTGCTGAAGAGGACGTTTAAATAGCCCGCATTTTAGCTAGATTGACAAAACTGTATTAAGGGCTAGTACTGCTGAGTCTGGCTATATGCCTCAGCTATAGGGATTACTTTGGGACTAAAGTCGTTAGATGTATGATAGATTTCTTGCTAGTACAAAAATAACAAAGAAAAGGCAGTTAACTAAAGGAAACGGTAGAATAAAGCGAGAATTAGGACAAAATGTCTGGAGCGGACAGAGGGAGGGGAGGGCGAAGAATCACCCGTTTTATTGTGCCAAATCGGAGCGTTTTTTAGCCATTAATAAGCAGTCTCTTCCAACCAAGCTACCTCGCCTTCTTCCTTACCAAACTCTACAAAGTATTGTCCAGTGTAGATGAAATTGAAGTTTAATTGCTCTCGCATAACTTCAAATTGGCTTTCATCTTCTGCTTTTTCGGCGATCCAATCGATGGCTTCGAGTCTGTTTGAAAAATGCTTTTTCATGGGGCAACTATTTAGGTTAAAAAAAGTATGTTTCTGCTTCGATAGGCTTTAGGTTATGGTTTTCTATTGGTCAATAAGTTGTTTGTTTTTGCGATGTCTCGCTACATTTATCGACTAATAAACACCTCTATTCTATATATGTTCTGAAAAGCAAAATAATTCCGCTTGAGGCCTACCTTTAACGATTTTTTAAGGAACGAAGGTTGTGGTGCAGACGTAAACCGGTGTGGGAATGATGGATGGGATGGATATATAGTAAAAAAGCACAAAGCGTGCCAAAATGAGGGAGAGGGCTTTTAGACTTCCGCAGTCTTGAAGATTTTGGAAGTCTAAAAGGAGCTTACTAGTAGCTTAATTGGAGTAAATTCGCTTGATCTCCAGTGACTTGAACGATGAACACTTTGTCGTATTCATATTCAGTGAGTTGTTCTAATTTTTCCTGACCTAGTAAATGGTTAATCATTGCAGGGACCGTATTGGAGTGTCCCACAATGAGAATCGTTTTTCCTTTTTGAGCTGTTACAAGCTCATCTAGAGCTTCCAGTTTGAGTGGAGGGTATTCTTGAATGTCTAAGCCTAGTTGGGTAGCCAAAGGTTTGGCGGTTTGCTGTGTTCGGTGGAAGGGCGTGGAGTAGATTCCCGATAGGTTTGATAAATGGAGTAGCTGAGCCAAACGGGTAGCTCGCTGCTGACCATAGATGTTGAGTGGTGGATTACGGGTGCCATCGTCAGCCTTCTCTGCATGACGTACGAAAATAACGGTGGTTGCGGCAGCCGATTCCTGAGCCTTGGAGGGGGTAAAGGCGCTACCAAGGAAGCACAAGATTAGTATTAAAGAACGATATTTGAGCATAATGTTTACTTTGTATCTGAGTGAATTTTAGTAGTTTCGGCCAAAGCTAAATTAAAAGGTACTAAAGCTTAAGCGGAAATAACAACTTATTATTTTTACGCGTTTAATTTAGCAGGAATGACCCAGGAATGAGGAATCTAGCATTCTTCTTGGGTTCAGTTCCAAATCCCTATCATAGAAACGCAAACAAACACCAATGGCCATTTCGTTAACTGCCGAAGCTATCATTTTAGCTATTAATTCAGCTATAAAGCTTGGTAAAAATCTCCAACGGGCTTACGCCAAAAGTGCTAAGTCCAAAACCATTTTCCTCCCGCTTCCCAAGTTTGATGTCCGACCCAATGCCGATCGTGCCCATCGCTTCTTCCGAGACGATGATGAGCTCAAAGGGGGACAACAGTTTGTGGCACAGATTGAGCGACTCGATTTTCTATTCAAGAAGTTTGACAATGGTTTACTGCTTGAGGAACAGGAGGAGTATGTAGATTATTATGAGACCTTGAGCTTCCAACTCAAGAAAGATAGAGATCGAGATGTACATCACGACGGCGTTAATACGGACGATCTAGTAGCGCTACTCCGCGTGAAGCAGTGGGAGGACGGCAGCCAGCCCCGAAATACGCCCCTAAAAATGGTTGCAGGTACTTTGGTAGAAATAGGGATTGATTATTTCAATCAGGTGCCAGGGGCTTTGAACGTCAATTCCACTTTTGGAAAAACCATGCGTCATTTTCTCACGGGTCTAGATCGAGTGGAATTCAGTGAGACTGAAGACCTAAGGGACCTGTCTAAGGTCGTAGTGCCCCGTTTGTTTATAGCGGCAGCAGAGGTGATCAGAGATCTAAGCGATGAAATCACCAAGGATGATAAACTACAAGCTTTCATAGAAGCCACTACCGCTGGAATTGCTAAAGATGTTTTTAAACATTCGAAACGGAAGGATGATGAGGTGCCTCTGCAATGGGGGCAACTGCTGATGCGCAGTATGGTGAAGAATGCAGGCTATTATGTCTTTGAGGCACCAGGCTTGATCTTTAAAACCAATGAAGGGGTGAGCGAGATCATTGAGAAGACGGGAGGTATCCTAATGGATATTATATTGACAGATCCAGATAAACTCAATCTGCAAAGTGGCTTTAATCTCGATGCCCTGGATAGGTTGGTCAAATCTACCTTTGAGGTAATAGCGATTCACCCAGAATTGATTGCGAAGCGTGATGGCTTCCGTCATATCGTAGTAGGGGTGAGTAAGGCCATGGCAGAAGCGGGGATCCAAGACCGACCAGACTTGCTGCCAGAGTTGGTCCGACTGATATTGGAACATACGGCCAGCCACCTGTCTACACTCATGGGTAAACCATCGGAAGGCCCTCGACATTTGCTGGTAGAGGCAGTCCGGGAATTCCTTTTGGTTATCACTATACATCAAACTCCTGGACCCTGGAAGCCCCGCTTTTCAAAACGCCACATTTTAGCGATAGCTAATCATATTCTGGATGAGGTGGTGCTAAACCCAGAATGGGTCTTAGCAGAAGTGGAGGGAGAAAAACTACTAAAGAAAGCCTTACAAGTTAGTTTTGATGCCTTGTCGAAAATACCAGAGGGAGAACGACTCAATCTCGATGTCCTGGAGTTACTCATTCAACTCAACATACGAACCATTGCTACCAGTCAAGCTGTGCTAAACCGTGTCCCTTGGGGGGCTTCCGAGGAGAAGGTAGTGATTCTGGAAAAAGCCCTAGATCTAGTGTTTGCCTTTGTGTTTGATAAGAAGAAGGTAGCTCCTGGGCAGCGGGTAGAATTGTTGGTAGACTTGCTAGAATATGTACTGGAGGTACTGATACGAGAGTATCCGGACGAACGATGTCTGGCACTGATTGACTTGATTCTATTCAAAGATCCTAATGTTCAATATGGTGGCGGCTTTAATGCTGATCTAGCTGATGCCTTGATCAATGCTGCACTGGACGTCCTGGAAAGCCATCCTGATCTATTGACCGGGAAAGTCTCTCTACAGGAAATTATTAGCGGTATTGCCGGTGCCTTAGAGGCGTCCTCCTTCCGGAAAAAGGGAGCACTACCGGACCTTTTGCGTTTGGTCTTGGATTGTACCGGACGTAATCTATTTCTTATCGTACCAACAGATGCGGGCAAACCGAACTATCTATTGCTACGCGCACTTGAAGCGCTCTTGAGCCGACTCTCAAGTTCCAAAGACCCTGATAAGTGGCAGCCTGAGATCAGCTGGAGACAGGCCTTGCTGATCATTGAGGAGATCTTTGATCATCTGGTGATGCATCCGGAGTGGTTGTTAGCTAAAGCAGGGGAAGCCTCTTTGCTGCAAACAGTGTTGCAGGAGGTTTTTGGTGCTTTACAAGAGATATCGAGATCCGAGCGGTTGGATCCGGCCACCTTGGAAGCAATTATCAAACTCAGTTTGTTTACAGCAGCTTCCAGCCCAAAGGTTTTGATTGCAATAAAATGGGGAAGTCAGGCAGACAGGGAAACGGTGCTGAAGAAGGCCTTACGACTCCTCTTTACTTTTGTATTCAAGTCTTCAAAGACCTCAGGTGGAACACGTTTAGCCCTTCTGATGGACTTGCTAGATTACGTACTGGATGTGATTCTAGCGTATCATCCAGATAGTAAGGGCTTAATCCTGATAGATCTAATCCTATTCGAAGATCCCGATGTGGATTATAGCGATGGCTTTGACGCAGCCCTGGCTGATGAATTGATCGAAGCGGGCTTACAAGTGTTAGCAGAATATCCGCAATTGGTCACCACAGAAGTGTCTTTGAGCAATATCATTGTCGGGATTAGCGGAGCGCTGCAAAATAAGGCATGGAAGCAGGCTGGCTTGCTGCCGGAACTCGCGCGCCTGGTCCTTTCCAACACTGCACAGAATCTCCAACTATTGATTCCAAGTGAGGCGGGAGAAACGAAGTATTTGCTAGTGGAGGCATTGAGAATGCTATTGGAGGCTATTGCAGAGGTGGAAACAAATGGAGAACCTCCTTTATCACTCACCGCTGATGAACTTCTAGAGATCGTGGAAGATATCCTGGATCTGCTAGTGGAATATCCTTCTGCCTTGCTGACGAAGGTACGGGAGGGAAGTATTTATGAAGCCGTATTGAAGGTGACTTTCAAAGCACTAGCGAGCATTCCAAAAGAACAAAGACTAAAGGAACGTACGCTGGCTTGGTTACTCCCTATTGTTTTACGTGCCGCTGCTCTCCATCCCTCTATTTTAGATGAGATCAAATGGGGGAGGAGAGAAGAAAAGATCATACTCCTTAATAAAGTGTTAGATCTTATACTAGTATATGTATTCTCCGCTGATCATGGAGCGGAGGATCGCCTAGCCCTCTTAGAAGATCTGGTTTATTATGTGTTGGAAACTTTGCTGACTGAACATCCAGATAAGACCATCCTTCTATTGTTGTACCTAATCTTATTTGAGGATGAGCATTTAGCCAAACGAGGTTCTTGGGATGAAAATCGAATGGATGATCTCGTGGAAGCTGCCTTAGAGGTGATTGAGGCTTACCCAGAGTTGATTTCGAAGGATGTTGTTTTCCAGAAAATTGTCAGAGATACAGCTGGTGCCTTGCAGGCCTCTCGGGTAGACCTGCCGGATCTATTCCCAGAGATGCTGCGATTGGTCTTATTACACAGCGCCGATCATGTCGAGTTAATTACAGATGTTAAACCAACGGGGTCGAGGTATATATTGGCCATTGCTTTGGAGGAATGCTTGCGTGTCATAACAACTAAACCCAAACGAGGCAAATGGAAGCCGAGCCTTTCCATCGAACAAATGGCCGAAATCGTGGAGATGGTATTGGAAGCCGTAGCCAATAATCCGCAGTGGATTAGCCGAGATAAATGGATACAGTTGTTATTGCGTATTATCTTCCAGGCGCTTGAGGTTATTCCAAAGGACCAAGGCTTGACTTACGAAGCGGTTAGAAGATTAATCCAAGCTTGTTTGCAGGCGGTGTCCTTCCGTAAGCAGTTGCTAGTCAACGTGGTTATGGAAGATGGGACTCGAAAGAAATTGGTCCTCAGCTATGCCTTAGAAGGCTTATTCATTAAGCTCTACGATGAAGATAACCAATCTGCCGGCACTTGGACATTGACCCAAAGTGAAGTAGTCACCGCTGTGGTCGATCTATTTTTGCTCCGTTTATCGCAGGTTCCTGCTAGTCAGGAAGAGGTCGATAAAGCCTTGCAGGCTATCCAAGGGGCGATTGATAAGCTTAATCAAAATCTAGCCTTCAGCCTCGAAGAACTTGAAGAGGCCCTGGCATTGGAAAATGGATAGTGTATCAAAAACGTGGCTCCTTAGCCCATGTTGCATGTGATTACCAGCAAAGCCAAGCATTAGATCCATTATCGGAAAATGCTTGTACCCTGTTTCATTTCACGAATTCAACCACGCAAAACCAAAAGTCTATGAAATCCTATACTTATTCCGCGCTAGTTGGTCTTTTAGCCGTACTCTTGCTGCCTGCCTGTTTTCCTGCCATTCAGTTGTACCAGGGGGCAAGTGCAGATTTTAGCAGCGGTGCCGAAAAGGAAATGAAAGACGTCTTGACTACGCGTTTTGAAAATGCACCGGCCGAGGCTGTCCCTACGCTGAGTCAGGTGTTAGACCAGGGAGAAGAAGGAACCACGAGTAACCTTAGCTATACGCAATTGTATCAGAGTGCCTTGGAAAAGTTGGACAAGGCGCTGAAGAAGAAAGGGGCCTTACAAGAGAGCGATGTATTAGGGAACGCTCTGACGGTAAAGGCATTGGCTGCTTGGAAACTCAAGCGGTATGAGGAAGCAGATGCGGCCGCTACTGAAGCTGAAGCACTGTTCAAAACCCAAGAGGAGAATAGTCCAAGAGATGAAGTGTTGGCCCAGGCTGTGCATAGCTTGATTACGCTAGATATGGTGTATGATAGTACACACGATATCATCGAAGATTTAAAAAGTAAGACTAATACAGCTAGCGATCTACCCAAATCGGAGGCCTTATCCTTATTTGATAACTTTAAAGAAGCCTACGCATTCTCTATCCAAAATGAAGAGGTTGATGCTCGCTGTTTACTCAATGCCTTGACAGACTTGGATGGGATTAGAGCAGTTGGGGATCCTGAAAAAGAAAGTGTTTGTCAATTTGTATTGCTATCTGAATTGACGGGTTTGAAAAACTGGTATGATGCTCTATTTCACATCGACAATGTGATGAAACTCAGCCAAGTGAAGCAGACAGAAACGGCGGTGAAAACTTGGATTACTGCGGAAAGGGATCGCTACGACGAGAAAAGGACGAGTATGATGGAGGAACTCCTAGAGTTGCTTGGAGGATCAGAAGATCACCCAACCTATGCCTTTTGGGATGGTAAACTATAATTCGATACCTCAGTCCCAACCCACACCTGGGAAGAAGGCATCTTGAATGTGCTTTACTTCTGGCCTCGAATGAGCAGGAATGATTATACCGACAATATCGAAGCGAATTTCACCTTGATAGCGAACCTGTTCCATATAGGCACAGGCGGCTGTAGCCACTTGTTGCTCCTTCTTAGGACCAACAAACTCATCGGGTTGACCAAAATGACCGCTACTTCTGGTCTTGACCTCAACAAACACAAGCGTATCCTCGAATTCGGCGATGAGGTCAATCTCACCCCGGCCATGCCGCCAATTCGCGACGATGATGCGATAGCCCTTGTCTTCTAAATACCTGCGCGCGAGTTGTTCACCTTTTAGTCCTAGATCATTATGACTGGCCATGTCTGCTGAATTTTCTGGGGAAATAGAGTTTTCATTTACTCAAAACTAAGATACGGACCGATTCTAAGGATTGTCTCCTCAGAAAGGGCATGGAGTGAATATAGGTCATCTAATTGACTGAACTTACCATGTTGATATCGATAATTGATGATAGCATTGGCTTCTTTCCAACTTAGGAAGGGATGAGATTGTAGCGTTTTGGCGTCCACCTGATTAATCCGAATCGGTTTATTAATTGGGGAGCTTCGCAGGAATGGGCGAATGAGTTGAAAGGTACTATCCGGCAGGTGATAGGTGTCTGCCACTTGGTCGATGGAGATAAATCCCCCTAACTTTTCCCTGAAACTCAAGATTCTACGAGCATAGGCTGGACCGATCCCCTTTAATTGTTCCCATTCGGACGCCTCAGCCTGATTGATGTCTATAACTAGCGGTCGGCGATCATAGGAAGAGGGGATGGCTTCAGTTGGGATCCTAGCGCTAGCCACCAGCGCGGTGTCTACAGTTGCACGCTTGGGAATGCCAATAAAAGGATGTAGTTGTTCATACTGATTTTCATGCAGACCGTAGATCTTCTTCACATCTTCAGCATGCTGGAACACGCCGCCCTTGTTCCGGAAATTGATCCAAGTTTTGGCTACTTTCGAAGACAAGCCCAATTGGTGTAGCTCCTCTTCCGATACCGTATTGGGGTCAAAAGGAAATAGAGTAGGGGCGATTTCTTCTTTTTTGGTTG
>JAHQWA010000085.1 GCA_019634045.1 Saprospiraceae bacterium | reverse complement strand
GCCTAGCTCATATTTGGTACCGGGCAGGGTCGATCGCAGCGGCAGCTGATCTTCAGGTATTGAAAGAGAAAGGGACCTTTATCATCCCGACTTTATCGGTATTGGAACGATTAAGCGCAAATGCGGCGGAACAAGGAAATGCCAATTCTTTTCTTTCTTTTGAGCAGATACTGAAAGAGGTAGGTAAGGCTAAGGAAGCGGGTCTAAACATCCTAGCCGGAACTGATTCACCAAATTTCGGCATGAACTATCACGATCAACTTTTCGAGGAATTAATCTTCCTGACACAGGCAGGCTTGACCGAAGTGGAAGCCTTACGCGCTAGCACCTCAAATATCTACCATACATTTGACCTAGAGGCCTTCTCACCGCTTAAAGCCGGCAGTCCCGCCTCGTTCATTTTGATTGAAGGAAAACCTCTTGAACAGATCGAAGATATCAGACGCTCCAAGCGAATCTGGAAAAACGGGCAAGAAATAAGAGGAACCTAATCCTAGCATTATAGCGCTGGCCACTTGGCTTTTCAAAAATGTATTGCTACTTTAAGTACAGCATCGCAAAACGAAAACAACCTTATGACAAGTTTCCGGTTCTTCGCCATCGCCATGGCGGCAGGATTATGCTTCTGTATAAGTGCCTGCCAGGACTCCTCCACCGAAGCCACACCACCTAATGTATTGTTCATCGCTATCGATGACCTTCGCACAGAATTAGCCTGTTATGGCAAACCCGTGCATTCTCCTAACTTGGATCAGATCGCTAGTGAAGGCTTCCTATTCAAAAATCACTTCGTCAACGTTCCGACCTGTGGCGCCTCACGTTATGCCCTATTGACGGGTATGCTTCCCAAGACCAAACAGCATCTCCGCAATGGAGCCATGTATCAATTCATGGCTGAACAGGCCGAAAAAGAAGAACCTGAATCTTTCGTTCATGAACTCCGAAGAAATAATTACTACACCGTCGGCATAGGTAAGATCTCACACTCGGTCGATGGCTTAGTGTACGAATACCGAGAACCCCCAAGTACAATTAAGGAAATGCCCCATAGCTGGGATGAATTTTTATTTAATGCGGGTAAATGGGAAACCGGTTGGAACGCCTTTTTTGCCTACGCAGATGGTACCAACCGCAATGATATGGAAAAGCAGGTCAAACCCTACGAAGCTGCGGATGTACCAGACGATGGCTATCCCGATGGCCTCACGACCCAACTAGCCTTAGATCAATTGCAGAAACTCAAAGATCGCAAACAACCCTTCTTCCTAGGCGTCGGCTATTTTAAGCCCCATCTCCCCTTCAATGCTCCTAAAAAGTACTGGGATTTGTATGCAGAAAATGAAATGCCGATCTCTCCAGAACCCGATATTCCGGAAGGCGTTCATCGAGCTAGTCTTCATGCGAGTGGGGAGTTTAATCAATATGCCTTGGGCGAGGAAAAGGCTTCCTTGGATTCCAGCATGAGTGTGGCATACCAGCAAAAGTTAAAGCATGCTTACTATGCTAGCATCAGCTATATCGATGCACAAGTTGGTCAATTGATGGAAGAACTAGGCCGCTTGGGCTTAGCCGAAAACACCATTGTGGTCGTTTGGGGAGATCATGGTTGGCATCTAGGGGATCAAAGGGTTTGGGGTAAACATACGTTATTCGAAAGGGCCCTGAAAAGTACGTTTATGCTCAAAATCCCTACTCTACAGGCTGAGGCTAGAAGTGTCTCAGAAATCGTTAGCACGGTTGACCTCTACCCTACCCTCATGGCTGCTTGTGGAATTGACACTCCTCCTGCGACGGATGGAGATAATCTCATTCCCCTATTAGAGGGGAAAACGGATGCACCTTGGCGCAATACCGCCTTCAGTTATTTCCGGAATGGCATTAGCCTCCGTACCCCGCGTTACCGCTTCACGAAATATTTCCGGGAAGCAGCACCACAACTCGAACTGTACGATCATGGAGGGGATTCCCTAGAAAGGATAAACATCGCCGCGGATCACCCAGATGTTCTCCAAGCATTGGAGCCCCTTTGGGAGAAAGGGAATACGGGGCTGTACACAGCACCAGAGGAGAAGTAATTTTAATCCATATGAAACACCTCTCTTAGCGGATGAGTCACCGGTTCATTATCGGGCTGCACTTCCATAATATCGGCCATATAGGCCCACCATTTTTGGACAATCGGATGGCTAGGAATTAGGCTCGGATCGAAATCAGGCGCCAGTTTTTGGACGGCGAATAAAGTATGGCTTTTTTCATCCAAAAAAATCGAATAATCACTAATTCCCGTATGGGAAAGGAAGGAGCTAAGCTCCGGCCAAATCTCATCATGCCGGCGCTTATACTCTTCGGCGTAACCAGGTTTTAATTGCATCGTGAAAGCATTTCTCATATCGTCTAGTTTGATGAAATGTTTTTGGAAAATAGAGCAAAAAAGTACGAATAAAAGGAACTATAAATTTACGATTTAGGTTATATAAGCGTAGATCATTTTGTATTCTCTAGGAGAATTACTCGCAACATTTATCGTGATCTATCCACACTTACTGCACAAGACACGACCGAGGAGCTCCCTCCTGCTCGTCAACAAATTGTTTAGCATTTTCGACACTCGCTTCCAGTAAAATTTTATTGTTGCGATTTGGGCTAATTTCCAAATCTGTATACATATGATATAAAAAATGTGTTAAGAAATTTGGCTTAGGCATGTAACCACGTAACATTCTTGAAGTCAAAAGGGTAAATAAGAATATAGTTCCATAGTCAATTGAAAATCCCAATCCCATGAAACTAGTCATCCCTAATGACCCTGGCTACCCTATGTGGAAGCGTAAATGGGGACAAATAAAACTCTTTTTTGATAGCATCCACAATGGATGGTATAAGCTCAGAGTGTATAACCTTTGGGCAGCCAACCTGATCAAGATTTGGATGTTCTTCGCTATTCTAGGCTCATCGATTATCATCGGTTTTTTCTCCACCATTTATCTAGGAGGGTTTGGTAAAGTACCCAACCCTGTTGATCTCAAAGACATCCGTAATAACTTAGCTACTGAGGTATATGCAGCGGACAGTTCCTTACTTGGGCGCTACTACTTTGAGAACCGCAGTTACGTTCCGTACGAACGTATCTCTAAACATTTCATTCATGCTTTGGTGGCTACCGAGGATGCCAGATACTTCAGACACGATGGGGTTGATCTACGCTCGTGGGGAAGGGTGTTTATCAAATCTTTGGTATTAGGACAAAGGTCCTCTGGAGGTGGCAGTACCATCAGTCAACAGTTGGCCAAGAACTTATATCCAAGAGAAAGTCATGGGAATCCACTTCCCACTTTGGTCATCAATAAATGTAAAGAAATCATTGTTGCCAAGCGTCTAGAGCGCCTGTATTCTAAGAAGGAAATCCTGGAACTTTACTTAAATACGGTTCCTTTCAGTGACAACACCTATGGGATTAAGGTGGCGGCGCACCAGTTTTTCCGAACGTCCACAGAGGCTTTGAGTCCAACACAGGCTGCTACATTGGTAGCCATGCTAAAGGCAACCTATAGCTATCACCCCATCAATTTTCCCGAACGTTCTCGAAAACGGAGGAATCTTGTACTTGGACAGATGGCGGTACACGGCTACCTGTCACCTCCAGCATATGACTCCTTGAAGGAAACGGCCTTGCAGCTGAACTACACCCCATTGAACAACAATGAAGGACCAGCGACCTACTTCCGAGAACATCTTCGCTTGGAGCTCAAGGAGATTCTTGCCGGCTACCGCAAACCAAATGGAACCGGTTACAATCTATATACTGATGGGTTAAAGGTCTACACTTCCATTGATGCGAAGCTGCAACGATATGCGGAGCAGGGATTAAAAGACCATTTGCAGGTATTGCAAAAATCTTTCTATGACCACTTGGGTGAAGGCGAAACGCCTTGGCAGAATGATACTACTTTGCTAATGGCCATGTGGCAATCACAACGCTATAAAACACTAATGCGACAGGGCTTAGATTCCGCGGCGATTGACGCTGTGTTTCGCACGCCCATCCGGATGGCTATCTATGACTGGGAAAAAGGAGAGACCCGAGTGGAAATGAGTCCATTGGATTCCATTAAGTATTATCTATCCTTACTGAATGCTGGATTTTTGGCCATGGACCCCAGTACGGGTTTGGTTAAAGCCTGGGTTGGAGGAATGAACCATAAATACTTCAAGTACGATCACGTAAAGGCAAAGCGCCAAGTGGGTTCTACTTTCAAGCCCGTAGTATATGCAGCGGCGCTACAACAGGGAATTCACCCTTGCTGGCGCATCCCAAATGTAAAACGAACTTACTGGCGATATCAAGCCTGGCGTCCCAAGAATGCGGATGACAAATACGGAGGATGGTATTCTATGGAAGGGGGACTAATCCGATCCATGAACACCATTAGCGTAAATCTCGGTATGCGGGCCCGGCCCAAGAATGTAGCTTTGCTAGCTGAACAAGCTGGGATTAGAGATCGGGTGCCTAGATTTCCCGCTATTGCCCTGGGAGCAGTCGACGCCTCTTTGGTCGATATGGTTAGCGTGTATGGGACTTTCGCCAATCGTGGCCTAAGCCCTGAAATGAACTATATCAAACGGATAGAAACTCAAGAGGGTGCAGTGCTGGTAGATTATCTCCAACAAATTGACACCTGTTCTTGGAGACAGACCCTCTCAATGGATCAGGCGGATATGATTAACCAAATGTTGCAGACAGCCATTGATCGAGGTACGGGCAGACGCTTGCGTTATCGCTACCAATTCACGAATGATCTAGCAGGGAAAACTGGGACTAGCCAAAACCACTCTGACGGTTGGTTTATCGGATATACACCCGAATTAGTTGCCGGTGTTTGGGTAGGAGCTGAGACGCCGAACGTCCGCTTCCGAGATCTTCGTCTTGGACAAGGTGCCAATACTGCTTTACCTATTTTTGCGAATTTCTTACAAAAAGTAAATGAGGATCCTGGACTAGACCATTATAAAAACGCTACCTTTCCGGACCCTTCTAAAGACGTATTGACGGCGCTAAATTGCAAAGATGTCGTGTGGCCAAGTCAAGATAGTACCGCTGTACAGCCGATCGCAACAGCTTCTCCCGACAGTACGGC
>JAHQWA010000084.1 GCA_019634045.1 Saprospiraceae bacterium | reverse complement strand
CCTAGTTCCGTCCTGATCCAGCCCAAAATAAATCCCGTTCAGCTACTAAGTTTCCCTAGTCATCAGAAGTGCTCGTACACAAGACCCGTACCACCATTCTCATAGAAATAAAGTATTTTTCCACTTCGTTGTTATATCACAATCCTAACTACCCCTTTAAACAACACGCTGTATAGATGATCAAATGGACCTTTTTTCTACTTATCATCACTACCAATTTGTGCCTTGGTCAATCTGGCAATAATACTATTCAAGGGCAAATTCTACTCCCGGATTTCAGCCCAGCCTTATTCCAAAGAGGAAAGTCTTATCGGGGTCCGAATACCAATCGTTCCGCCGAGAAGCTTCGCTTGGATGGCTTGAATGTTCCGTCGAGGAATATCTACATTAGTCTTCATCCCCAAAGTTTTCAAGCCAAGTTCGTCCAGAAGGATGCCCGGATCACACAACGAGAAAAGACCTTTTTTCCGAATATTGTAGCGATCACAGCAGAGTCGACCGTCTATCTATTGAATGAAGATGAACATTATCACAACATCTATAGCCTTACCCCTAAGGCTCGATTTAACATAGGGCGCCGGCCGCCAGGCAATGTGTACGCTAAGAAGATAAGTAAGGTAGGTATTGTTAAATTAGGGTGTGATATTCATCCGGAGATGGGTGCTGTGATCCTCAGTCTGGATACCCCTTACTTCACCAAAATCAAAGCAGATGGGACCTATACTCTTTCTGGGCTCCCAGATGGCGAATACGAATTGCGCGTCTACCACCCTTCTTTCAGGACACATCGAGAACCAGTAGTTTTGGAACGGGGTAAAGTGGTAAGCAAGGATATTAATCTAAAAAATAAAGCCTAATCTCTTGAAAACACTTGCGCTTTGGACCACAATTGCTGTTTTTCTGCCCGTAAGCTTATTGGCGCAGCTGCGGCTAGACTGGAATGCCTGGGTAGACCTAGAATTATCTGAAGCCCAAGCCAATAGTCACTACTTCTACAATCAGATCCATAAAAACCATCTGGATTGGAGATTGGGGTTTTCAGATATCAATCTAGTTGCTTCCACTCAATTGGACTCCAGTTGGACCGTTCAAGTACGAGCTCAGTTGAAACGGAATGCTGGACAGGAACTTAGCTCTTTCCTCCTGCCAGCTGCCTTTCTGCAATATCAACCTAAAAAACAGCCTTGGAGAGTGGCTGTGGGTCGCTTCATCACTCCCTTTGGATCGTTCACGGAGCGGCAACATCCGAAAGATCGTACCTTTATTAATATTCCACTAGCTTATTCGTTCTATCAGAATATTGCATCTAAGATTGGTTTTGCGGAGGATTTGGGCGAGACGAAGACGGAGATTGACGAGGAGGTTTTATGGGGAAGTACCATGGTGTACTACGGTGGCTATACGCAAGGATTGCGGTTTGATTGGGAGATCGACGACACAGATCAATGGATATGGTCGCTGGCCATCGGGAATTCAGCTCCTAATATTCTGGAAAATCCCTTTGCAGATGAAAACTGGGGCTTCAGTACGCGATTACAATACCGGCCGGCCTATTTCTGGGAACAGAGTCTCTCTTTTGGCGCCGGATCTTTTGGTCAGCGTTCTAGTCTTTATAGCCAGTTGCCCGCCCAGCCGAAACAATGGTTATTAGGAACTGATTGGCGGACGGGGATCGGGTTCTGGGAAGTGACGGGGGAAGTGATAGCCGCTTGGTATAACACACCGGTTTTTGATCGCGATGCTGGTGATTTTGCATCCGATGAAGTTCGCTTAAATAGTATGGCTTTTTCTACTCAAGTAAGGTATGAAACGCCTTTCTTCTCGGGCCTATACTTAGCCTATCGATTTGATCTGATGACTTTTTCAAAACTGGATGATCGCCCTTGGGATCAGCAAGTAATTGCCCATAATTTAGGCTTGGGTTACAAATTGAACCGATTCCTATTGTTACGCATCAACTACTTGCTAATGGATAAATCAGATCGTCCAGCCTGGGAACAAAACACTTTTAGATCTACACTGACCTTGCATTTTTAACCTAGAAGTTGTTTAAATATGATGGCCTGCCATTAAACAACTTCCCCTAAAAACGGCGAGTATGCGCCATGGAATTTGCGTCATAGGTTTACTACTTTGGGTGGGTCTGGCAAAGAGTCAGGACCACCGATGCTTGACTCCACTCGCAAACATCAATAACCTACTAGAAGCTGGGGAGTACGAGGCATTGGATCGCATCAAGGATAAGCTTGGTGAAGTAGACGATAAACAGCAGGACGTTTGTCGAGCTACCTATGATTTCATCAATGGGATTGCCGCTTTTCACGATGGGCAATACCAGCAGGCAGAACAAGACCTCAATCAAGCCTTTGCACTATATGAAGAGTTGAAGCAAGAGCAAGGCGTGATCTACGCCGCCTACCAGTTGGCCCTACTCTACCTGGAATTAGAGGAGCCTCAACAAGCCATTGCCTTTCTAGATCGAGCCATGCAAGGGAGGGACGGGCTAGTCAACAGTCAATTGCTACCCAGGGTTTATGATATGAGGGCCCTAATGCATCGGATGGAGGGCCAAGATGATGAGGCTATGATACTCTTGAAAGAGGCAGCACAATTTGCAGCAAAAGAGGAAAACGTTGATCATTATAGTCAACTGCTCAACCAAATATCTACGATCTATCACTCCAGCGGTCAGGTTGATTCTGCTATTTTCTTTTTCAATAAAATCATCGAAATCAAGCAAAGCATTGGGGATGATATGGGACTGCTGAGTGACTATATCACCGTAGGAAACCTACACCTAGAACTGGGTAGTTACCAAGAGGCCCAGTCCAATCTGATTTTAGCATTGAAGCAGGCGGAGAACCTGCAAGACACCTTGAGCCAAACCAGTATTTGCCTTGATATCGCCCGCGTATATTTGGATGAAAGATTATTAAAACCCGCTGAAAAATACGCTACCCAAGCTGTCCGCCTCGCCCAACAGAATGATATCCCTTTTCACGAGGCACAAAGTCTGGTTACCTTGGGCGATGTACATCTACAGTTTCATCGAAAAGACAGTGCCTTGGCCTCCTTTCAAGCGGCGGCCCACCTATACCAAGGCCTAAACAGTAAAAAACAGCTCGCTAATATCTTGGTTAAAATGGCGGAGGTAGAAAATAGTCAGCCGAGATATATCGAAGCTAAAACTGCCTTGACGGAAGCCTTGCAGGTGTATCAACAAGAACAAGATAGGATTGGAGAGCTGAACACTATTCTCGCCTTGTGTCAAGTCCTATTAAAGACGAAAGATCATCAATCCCTTTTGCCCTGGCTGAACAAAGCCGAACAAATGGCCGCTGCTAGTCAAAACCTGAGTAGCTTAGAAGAAGCCCATCGGCTGAAAAGCCAGCACTTTGAAAACCTGGGTCAATACCAATTGGCCTTACATCATTACCGCATTCATAAAGGCATACAGGATAGTGTATTGAATGAGGAGACCGCCCTGATCGTACAGGAAATGGATCAACGTTTTCAAACCGAAAAGAAAGACAAGGAAATAGCGCAACAGCGTGCTAAATTGGAACAGCAACAAAATGTCTTGCGGGAGCAAGCCTTCGACAATATCCTACTACTCATTGGTGTTCTGCTACTATTGGCCTTAAGCGCTTTTGTCATTATTATCAACCGCAGAAACAGACAGCTCAATAAACAACGGCTTGCAGCCCTGCAAAAGGAGAGAGAATCTCAGGTCTTACGAGCCATGATTAAAGGAGAGGAACAGGAAAGGGTCCGTATAGCCAGGGACCTGCATGATAGCTTGGGGGCAGTCATGGCCTCCGCAAAACTTCGGGTCAACACCTTGGGCCACCAACTCCCTCAATTAAAGTCGATGGACAGTTATCATGTAGCAGAAGAATTAATTGATGAAGCCTGCCACAATGTTCGGGAGATCTCCCACGATATGATGCCAGGCAGCTTAGGAAAATACGGTCTACAGGAAGCCATCGGTAGAATGTGTGCCACTATTCAAAAGAGCAAACCGAATATCTCCGTCAGCTATATCCCTTTCGGTTTAGAAAGTTTGGATAACGATATTGTGGCTACCAATGTGTTGCGGATCGTACAAGAATTGCTGCGCAATGTGATTAAGCATGCTGAAGCAACAGAGGTGATCGTACAGCTTACTTTGGAAGATCAGCGATTGATTATTACTGTAGAAGATGATGGCAAAGGCTTTAACAAACAGGATGAACAGTTCCAAGCGGGGCTAGGTTTAGAAAGTATCCAAACGAGAGCCTTATCTTTACACGGTCAACTAGAATTACAGTCTTCACCCGGCGAAGGCACAACTTTTACCATTACTATACCTATTTCCAACTATGGCATCCTCAGCAAAAATTAGCATATTGATCGTAGATGACCATCAGGTTGTGATTGATGGGGTGAAAGCCATGTTTGAGCAACACCCTACGATTGAGATCGTGGCAGAAGCCTTGACCGGGAAGGCTGCTTTAACCGCTTTACAGGAAAGAGCGATTGAAGTGGTCCTGCTGGATATCAACCTACCAGATAAAAGTGGAATTGAAGTTTGTAAGGAGATCAAACGGCTCCAATCCGCTACAAAAGTCATTGCCCTTACCATGCATAGTGAATCGGCCTACATTTCCAAGATGGCAAAAGCGGGTGTGGATGGGTATATCCTAAAGAACTCCGGAAAATCAGAAATCATCCAGGCTATAGAACACGTTATGACCGGCCAACAGTTCTTCAGCCAGGCCGTAACCCAAAGCCTGCTTTCGGGCATGCATCAGCCTAAGAAACCGACCAGTTCGGATTTCATCCAAAAGCTTACCCGCCGAGAAAAGGAAGTATTGCGTCTCATTGTAGGAGAACAAACCACTGAAGAAATTGCCCAAACCCTTTTCATCAGTAGTAGTACCGTCATCAGTCACCGCAAGAGTCTCCTCCGAAAACTCAATGCCAAAAATTCTGCGGGTTTGGTGAAGGCAGCTTACGAATTCGGTTTGCTAGATTAAGCATCCTAAACCCTCCTTTCCATTTTCTCCCCCTTTTGGGGGATATTTATCGATTCCCCCTAAAGGTGGATTCGCCGCGCCCTAGTTAACTGCATCTTTGTACCATAAGAATTCAGAATTTCCTAAAACGAAGAGCATGTTAACCTACTTAGCCTACTGCTTAACCTCCGCCTCCCAACTAGCTACCCCTGCACTTCTGATCTCCCAACCCACCCTTCCTGACCATGATATAGCCCTTTGGCTACGAGGGTCCGTAATTTGCGTCTTCCTTCTTTTTGCCCTATGTGGATTAGCCCTTTATCAAAGCACCCAAAGTCTCCCAGTTGAAATTAGTGACAAGGACGTCATTCTAACGGATATACCGGATCCATTCAATAAAAGGGCTT
The DNA here is from genome assembly GCA_019634045.1 of Saprospiraceae bacterium. Lineage (GTDB taxonomy): Bacteria > Bacteroidota > Bacteroidia > Chitinophagales > Saprospiraceae > DT-111. The sequence continues at coordinate 7,412 of JAHQWA010000084.1, read as the reverse complement.
GAAAATGCCCTACCCTACCTTGCTCAGAAATCTACTCGATAGCTACAAACCTTTAACTCAACCTAAGATGAACTTCATTCAGCAGATACAAGAAAATACCTTTTTCCAACGAAGCCCAATATACCCCATAAGCCAAACGCTAGCCGTACCTCTTAGTCTTTCCTATCCCGCTTCCGTGAATATGCTAAGCCATTACTACTCTGATCCTAACGAGGGAGAAGACAGATATACTTTCTTTTTTCAAAACGGGGAAGTAGGAAATCGAGTCGTCAGATTTCAGAAAAGTCCAGAAGCGGAAGAGATGGTATTTGTCCCGAATTGGCGCGCCAAGATCCAGCAATGGACACCATTTATTGAAACGCTATCCAAGAACCATTCCGTGGAATACTTTGAATCTCGCGAAAAGTTCGGGACCCAATACAAAGCGGATGACGTCTCCTTCGATATCGAGACCTTGGCTACCGACCTAGCCAACTATCTCAATCAAAAGACCGAAGATTATCACCTGATTGGTGCCTCATTGGGGGCAACGACCATTATCAAAGCCTGGAAGAAGCTCAGACGTAAACCTAAATCCTTGACTTTGATATGCCCATTCCTACAATTGAAAATGCCTACTTATCTCCAATTACTTCCCCTACTGGGATCCAGTATTGTAAGTAAAGCCGCTCCCCTGGCCTATCGCTTGCTGAAGAACACAAATCAATTTCAATCCCTAAGTAAAGTACTGCGTAAAGAACTGGAAAACGGCAGCACCCAGAAATTACTACGACTTAAAGCTTCGATTGAATCATTGATAGATATAAAACTGGATATCAACGAAATAAAACAAATAGATTGCCCCAGCTTTATCCTCTATGCGCTGAATGATAAAAAGCACCTGGCAGCTGAAGCTCAGGCTATTCAAGGTGCTATTGCAGGAGCTCGAGCACGGGCATTCGAAGATTTCAGCAAGGTCCGTGAGCGGGAAGGGGCTTTAGCCATAGAAGCCTGGATGAATTAGTTGACGTGTAGATTTATAACTATATCAACTAGATAAAATATTTTACCTAGTTAATATAGGTAAAATACAAACTACTTTATCCAATACAATCCCAAGAACGCTAGTGACAGCCTTTCGGAATGCTATTCTGAAAGGCTGACTTTTTTTTAAGGGGGTTTGAAAGGCAATGAGAATAAGCTCAACCTAGCGGACGTATCGCTGCGTCCGTTCAGCGATACGGATAGCTCAAAAGCCAGGCCGGGCATGCTTAAAAGATGCCGCTGGATACATTAGTACGCAGCACCGTGACGTACAGAGACGGGCCTAGATAAATTAATTGAGGTTTCAGTTGACTCCCAAACAATAAAATCTGAACTTGTCCATTAACATAAATCACCTGCATATTCGAACAGTAGCCAATAGACTATGACTGATTTAAACTTATGCATCTGGACTGCGACCTAAAACCTTGAATCTTCTGGGCTTTGGCCTCGTTTGCAGGGAATAAGCTTAAATCAGTTCCATGTTTGAAGATGATTATTCAAACTAGATGAGCAAGAATAGCCGAACCTTTATTGTATTGGTTCTATTCATAGTCTTACCCTTTTTATTTTACGTCCTTCTGCAAATCAAATCATTGACTGATGATGAACAAACAGCCAATGAAATTTCCAGTAAGCAGATGGAAAACACCCTTTTTTCGACCAATCAATTGGCCGAGAACATGGCTGATCGCTGGATTAGTCAATTGACCAATGTTGATAATTCCATTATCGACAATGCCCGGAATCTAGTACTGGAAAATGAATCTATCCAAATGTTGGTGCTGCGGAAAGAATCCGGCGGCATTGACTCCATTTTTGTGAATGATTATGTACAGGTTGAGCCTGAAACACTGAAAAACATTCATAGATGGTATGCGGATAAAGATTCGTTAATCGATCAGCTAACGAAATACCTAGTCGCTGGCTTTCAAAAAATACAAGCTGCTGAAGATTGGACACCAATTACGGGTCTAGATAGCCTCCAATCAAGCATGACAGTCATGCTTTATGATCGAACGGAGGAGCTTTACAATGCCCTGATAGTTATACAGCCTCTTTATTGGGTTGAACAGGTACTTGGCCCAAACTTACAAGAACTAGGCTTGGAAAACATGCGGTTATCAATTGTACAAAGTACCCAAGCGGATGCTACTCCCCAAGTCATCTATTCAACGGAACCCTTTGATTTTCAGAAGGACTATGTTGAAAATTCGCTATGGATATTACCCAATATGACATTGAACATCCAATCCAATGGCAAGAGTTACTCAGAGCTGATTAGAAATAGGAGCAAAACGAACTTATACATATTGCTCTCTGCCTTCTTCATTATGATTATTGGTACGATCATTCTCATCCGTAATATTCAAAACACGGTTAAAGTCGCGCAATTAAAGTCAGATTTTGTAAGAAACGTTTCTCATGAAATCAGAACTCCCTTGTCCTTAATTAAGCTGTATTCAGAGACCTTAATGCTGGGTAGATTGAGCTCGGAAGAAAAGAAACAGGATTATTACAAAGTCATTCATTCTGAGTCCGGCCGATTAACGTATCTGGTTAATAGTATTCTTGACTTTTCTAAGATCGAAGCCAATCGAAAGACTTATGAGCCAGAAAGGACAGCATTAAATCAGTTAGTTAAACAAGTTTACGCGAATTACAATCATACATTTAAAGAGAAAAATGTAGAGCATGAGTTGGAATTATCATCGGAGAATTTAGATGTAGTAATTGACCCTCAGGCTTTTAGCGAAGCTTTGTCAAATTTGATTGAAAATGCGATAAAATATGGTGGTGAGCATAAATATTTGATGCTGAAAGTACGGCATGACAAACGTTTTGCTTTGCTGGACGTCATTGACCACGGAATAGGAATTCCATTGTATGAACAGGATCATATTTTCAATAACTTTTACCGAATAGAAGCTGCACTAACACAAAACACCAGAGGAACGGGATTGGGATTGAGCCTTGTGAAACATATTATGGAGGCTCATAATGGTGAAGTACAAGTTAAGTCCATCGTAGGAAAGGGAAGTACCTTTACACTCAAACTTCCTTTGATGCAGATTTAAGTTCGACCAAAACCCCGATCATACTTTCAACTTACATATCCAGGCATAAACAGTAGCGAACATGACAAAAATACTAGTGGTAGATGATGAACCTGCGATGCGGGAAGGCTTATCTGACAATCTAAGTCTTGAAGGATATAATGTCCAGACAGCACAAAACGGGGAAGCTGCCCTTGAAGCCATTAATCATAACACATTTGATATAGTGATCCTAGATGTAATGATGCCTAAAGTATCTGGATTTGATGTCTGCAAATCATTACGGAAAGAAAATAATAATGTGCCTATTATATTGTTAACTGCCAAAGGCGAAGAAATGGATCGCGTCTTAGGACTAGAGTTTGGGGCCGATGACTACATTGCTAAACCCTTTAGTTTGAGGGAACTTTTGGCAAGAATCAAAGCGGTTCTAAGAAGAACGCAAGCCATTGCCTCAGCGGATGTAGAAAACCAAACTCATCAAATCGGGCAAATGACGGTTAATTTTGAAAAGTATGAAGCTTGGGTCGGAAGTCAAAAAGTGAGGCTTTCGTACAGAGAATTTGAAGTACTTCGTTTCCTCTGGGATAATCGTCAAAAGGTGGTAAGCCGAAATGATCTTCTTAAGAGCATTTGGCGGTACGATGAGTTTCCAACCACTCGAACCATCGACAATTTCATCCTCAGGATCCGGCAAAAAGTCGAAGTGACTCCCCATAAACCAAAGGTAATCGTAACCGTACATGGTATAGGATATAAAATGCTGTGACAATTTATTACATTGCTTTACTACCCAGTGACACCCAGCAGTAGCAAAGTGCCTTAGTTTGTGATAGTTATTATCCTTCACAACCTAAAACGGCACGACATGAAACCCTTTCTTCTTTTAGCAGCAATTACAATAGCAACTTTCTTTTCTGTTGAAGCACAAGAAATAATCAAGGTAGAAGACCAAATTGGAGCAAAACCCGTTGTAAAAATGACTTTGAACGGCAAAAAAATCTGGGTACTTTTAGATACTGGTGCAAGCGTTAATCTTTTAGATATCAAGGTCCAGAAGAAATATAATTTTGGAGTATACAATCGTCCTGGTAATTCTGTGAATGTGGTAGGATTTGCCTCATCCGAAATAGAGTTACCTAGAGTAGACGGGATTGATTTGCGGTACCAAGGAATCCGCTTAAAGGATGAATTTCTAGCCCATGATTTGACCGATGTGGTAAACTCCGTTAAACAAGAGTCAATGATTACTATATCCGGAATTATTGGTTATTCAATGATGCGTAAATACGGTTTTGTAATAGACATGGGGAAAAATGTGGCCGTACTAAGTTATAAGAAGAGGAAGATGCGTAAACCAAAATGTAGGGATTCTAATTATCGATGAATTTGCCAAGCATAAATAGAATAGCAGTATTTGTAATAGTTATATTACTTGTCATTCCTGTTGGATTAGCAGCCCAAAGGCTTAAAGACAAGAATAAGCAAGAAAAGAAAGAAGTTCATTGGCTGATTAGATTACTATATGGCGATGAGTCGAAGCCTAGCCAAGATGCTGAGCTTAATGTAGGCTCCCCGTTTCGCACCATCAATCTCAGTAAGCAATGGAAGTTCCATATTGGAGATGACAAAAAATGGTTATCTCCTTCTTATAATGATAGTAAGTGGGAAAGAATAAAAGTGCCTTCCAGTTGGGAAAATCAAGGTTTCCATGGTTATGACGGTTACGCATGGTATCGCATACATTTCGATGGTAGGACATTGGAAAAAAACCAAACTCACTTTTTGATTCCCGGCATCATTGATGATGTAGATGTAGCCTATTTGAATGGTCAGGTAGTAGGGAAAAGTGGGAGTTTTCCACCAAAATATCGTACCGCTTATCATTGGACTAGGAGATACTATATTCCTGGTAGAATGATAAATTTTGAAGGGAACAACGTGGTAGCTATCCGTGTTTATGACCATCATGGGAGAGGTGGAATAACAGGTGGTAACCCCGGTATTTACTCCTCTTTTAATCGTGAAAATCTGCTACAAGACTTGTATGGCGAGTGGAAGTTTATCAACCGAGACATTAGGGAAGCCAGCAAGGCAAATTATGAAGATTCAAGTTGGAGAGAGATCTTGGTCCCTTCGAGGTGGGAAAACCAAGGTTATCGATCATATGATGGTATAGGTTGGTATCGAAAATCCTTTACGCTAAATTTCGTGCCGGAGGATGGAAAAAACTACTTTTTGTTATTAGGTAAAATTGATGACTTAGATGTCGCTTACCTAAATGGTCAAAGAATAGGTTCCACACTTGACAAAAGACATGCTTGGAAAAAGTACAAGACCTGGTCAATCCTGCGAGTCTACAAAATTCCCAAGGGTTTGCTTAAGGTTAATGGCATCAATACCATCGCCGTGCAAGTAATAGATAAGGGAGGACTCGCAGGAATTTATGAAGGTCCGATCGGTATTATTGATGAAGAAAATTTGACCAGAACCATTCGATAGTAGCAATTACATTTCTCTAGATCAAGGCATTATTAGTTGGATTAATGCAAAACCGGTATCCAAAAAATCATACTGACCACTGCAATTCCTCCAACCAATAGTAAACACAACAACGCCAGGAAGGCTGCCGTCCATTTTTTGATTTGAAGACTTTGATGCGATTTCGCAAAGAAGTACAGTTCCAGGATCAGTAAAGGCACTAAAGAATGACCAAAGCTGAGGAATCGATCAAAGGGACCAGTCAGGTCATGGCTTACCCCTACCCCAGAGAACCCCGTCAATAACAACCATAAGCCGTAGCCAATCCGGAAAAACCACACCCCACTCACCATTAGAAAGGCCCTCAACGCCCATTTCTTGTGGGCCATGAATTTGCGTTGCATCGCCGTACGCCAGGCCATCACGGAAAAGCCCATAATCAAGCTAGCGTTGATGAAATTCCCAACGGACATGATAAATCCACCATGTGCCCCCCTAGTGGTATTCATGTATAAGCCAGCAAGGCAAATAACAACGGCAGTTACAAAATAGATACGCCCATTCCATCGGTGAAACTTGGGGAATCGGTTGCGAAGCGCAGTAGAGAATTGTAGTGGCCCACCAAAGGTGATGACCGCAGCCAAGAAGATATGAATAGCCAGCATGGCATTTCCGATCGGGTCTCCTTCCATGACTCCATGGCCTAATTGATCGTTGACCTTCTCGTACTGGCCACTGACCGCTATCCCACCATAAAAAGCTACGATGTAATAGACGAAAAGCATTTGCCCGGCAATAGCGATGGCAAAAAGGGCACGGCTAGCTTGGTGGAGGCGCTTGCCTATGTTTAGTGCCTTCACCTCCACCTTTTGCTCCATTTGTAGATTGCTTGTCATTGGATGATTTCTTTTTTGGTTTGAGACGATTGTTGTCCGAAATCCAAATTAGCGCATCACCCAAGCAAACACAAAGGAGATTTGTGAAGGCCAGGATTACATCTGCAAAATCCTATTTTCGATCTGCAAACTAAAGCTTAGATTTTGCCAGAAATTCTATTGAAGAAAGGTTCCTTATAGGTAGCAGAGATGGGAATCCGCTGGTCGCCAATAATGATTCGACCTCTCTCCACCGCTTCTATTCGGTGTAGGGCCACCATATAGGACTTGTGCACTCGGCATACCAGATGACTAGGGAGCATTTGCTCAAGTTCGCCAAAGTTCTGGAGCGTCATGATGCTTTTCGAAGTGGTGTGAATGCGGCGGTAATCCCGCATTCCCTCGATATAGAGAATATCTCCCAGCATGATCTTTTCAAGCCGATTCTCGGTTTTTACAAATATAAAATCCAGTTGTGGGTCTGATTTTTCCTTATCTAGATTCTCCTTCGCTTTATTCGCAGCTTGGAGAAAGCGAGGGAAGGTAAAAGGCTTGAGTAGGTAGTCCGTGACGTTTAATTCGAAGCCTTTCAAGGCATACTGCTGATAGGCCGTTGTGATAATGACTTGGCTAGAAATATTGACACTTTCCAGCAATTCAATGCCGGATAATTCGTCCATATTTACATCCAAAAAAAGTACATCTACGGGATTCGAAGTCAGATAGGCCAAACCTTCTAAGGCATCTTCAAAGGTTCCCTTGAGTTCTAGAAAAGGGATTTTTAGTGCGTACTCTTTCGTCCGGTCTAGGGCCAGGGGTTCGTCTTCAATGATAATGCAACTATATCGCTCCATTCAGAATCTTCAATTTTACGCTGTACTGTCCATTCTGACGTTCTACTGTCAAGTCATGCTGATTGGGGTACAAGAGCCGCAATCGACGTTTAATTAATTCATTGCCTAAACCATAGGCACCT
>JAHQWA010000083.1 GCA_019634045.1 Saprospiraceae bacterium | reverse complement strand
ATAGGTCGTATTATAAGGGGCAGGAAAGTACCTTGGTTTCTGTGTATTGGTATTGGCTACCGAATTAGCTGTATTGGTTGCGGTATTAGGGACTGAATTGGCTACAGCGGAGCCCGTATTACTAGCGGTAGGCGTGACAGTGCCAACCATTAACTGACTTCCTGTTCTAATTAAGTTGGAGTTAAGACTGTTCCAGGCTTTGATCTGTCCTACAGAAATATTGTATTGCTTAGAGATTCGATATAGTGTTTCTCCTTTTTTGACAATATGATATTGGTTGGTACCTCCGACCTGGTTTGCAGATTGAGGAATGGGCGCGGTATTGGGACTGGTGTTAACCGTATTGGGACTGTTTGTTCGTTGTCTCATATTTCCCTGCTTAACCGTCATATCATAGCCAATTGGGCCAGAAGGCGTCACTTCGGTTCCCCCTGCCTGTCCAGGTTTAGTATTGGCCAAAACATTATCAGATAAGGATTCTTCGCACTTCTCTTCCAAATAGTCATCAAATTTTTCATCATTCACCTTGACCAATTGCATCCCATTAGTTAATGCTTGATCTAAGGTTTGCCCACTGCGCATTTCAATGATACCTACTTCAGGGATAAGTACAAGGTCCGTATAGGGTGTTCGACTGCCTTGAGCAATTTGGCGGAACACATAAGCACCAGTGCACTCTTGTTCTAATCTACCTTCAAAAAATACATCAGCTGTGGCTTCACGGGAAATGTTTTCTCCGATAGCACCTTCCTTCGTGTTAAATTCAAACTTGTATTTAGGCGAGTAAACGGAAACAACATCCTCTTTTACCATAAAATGAGTGGCAAAATTGACAGGAGAAACCGTGTAACGCCGATTATTTTTCTTAACTACCAAGAACACTTCATCTATATGGGCATTGATCTTTTGGACCATACTTAGATTGAAAACCCCATTATCGCAGCCCACCGTGGGCGTCGGCAACTTAGAGGTAGTGTTTCTACTTTCTTGACCAATTTCCAGGATCACCTTTTCGCCATCACCTACATTTATTTGATAAGCCACAAAAGCATCTGCATTCTTGTTGGCAGATTCATACTCCAAGCGTTCCATGCAATCCTCATTGAAAAGGATAAACATTCTGGCCGCAGATATTTGGAAAGGGATGACGGCAATTACAGTGCAAAAAATTAGCCGGTTAATTGTCGATTTCATAGATAGCAAGTTAAATTTAACTGAAATGTGCCAAAAATGTGAAAGTTTAGAAAGGGGTAAGGTACATGAAATCAATCACTTGTACAAGTTTGCAAGTGAAAAGTATAATCAAAACGAAGACAGTGTAAGAAATGTTGTAATATGTCAAATCTATTTTAAATTTGACTCAAATTACAGACAACGGTAGCGTTCCATTAGGGTGAGGTCACCTTTACTTAGGTACAGGACTTTCGATAATTCCAACATTCAATGCGTACATCACCAATTCAGAGGAAGAACTGATGTTTAACTTACGCATGATCTTCTTACGATGGGTATAGATGGTGTGAGTACTTAGGTTTAATTCACTACCAATTTCCTTGGCAATCAACCCCTTAGCAATCAATCTAACTATTTCAATTTCCCTTGGAGTGAGTGGGGTAGTGGCAATAGGTTCTGGCCGCGAGAATGACTTTTCGAGCAAATAGTCTAAGATACGCGTGCAGAAGAACTTCTCGCCCTTCACCAAAGCCTTGAAGGCATCCACGAATTCAGTTTCATCACAAGTTTTGGTCAGGAAGCTATTGACTCCAAGTTCCAATACTTGATAAATATTCACCTTGTTATTATCAGAAGTGATGACCATAATCCTGGCTTCGGGCAATTGCTTCTTAATCTTAGAAACCGAAGAAGGATTGAAATGATTGGGATGGTTATAATCCAGGACTACGATGTCTGGCGACTTGGCAATGAGCTCTTTCATTAAGGTCTTCTCGTCATTCACCTCACTGACTATCTGTAGTCCATCCATCTTGGACACTAGTGTTCGCAAACCAATGCGAGTCAGATGTTCTGGATCTGCTAGAAGAATGTTAGTCGACAACATGGTTTACCTGTTTTCCATTTACTTGGCAAATGTACAAAATTTATTTAGACTGAATTCAAATAAGGACCTTATTCCAGCCTTTGAGCCGCAAAGAATAGCTCTCGTCCTAGGCGTGGTTTGATAGAATCAGGCGCTAGCCCCATCTGTTGGATTTCAAAGTAAGTCTGTAGTAAGCTCCTGTATTCCTTTTCAGAACCCCCAAAAGGAGGGCCTGTCTGTGAAAATTCACCGGCAAACAAAAGACCAATGAGTTTACCGCTGGACGCCAAGAGTTGAGCCATCTTTTTTACATAATCCTTTCTACTGGATCCAGGTAGGGCACAAAAGAAGGTCTGCTCCACCACGAGATCCACTTCCATTTCCAAATCAAAGAAATCGCCAACTATTAGATGTTCTGCCGGAAAGTCTGGAGCTACTTCTTGTAGATGCTGAAAAGATTCCTTGGCCCAATCGCACACCCATACCTGGTCAAAACCTTGTTGGTGAAGATAAATTGCTTCGTAGGCGCGGCCAGCTCCAGGTATTAATATCCGGATTGATTTATCTTGAAGCTGATCGAAGTAATGCTGGAGGGGCGGAGAGATATAACCAATATCCCAGGGGGTGTTGCTATCCCGGTATCGGTCCTCCCAATAAGTGGCTGAAAGTTCTGGATTCATCTACTACGATAAGTCTTGTGACGCTTGTTCGTCTGTTTTTTGGAACTTAACGCGCAATTGGTACTTATTGTTCATAGCGCTTACAAGGGGCGCAAACATAGTATTCATGATCTCTACTGCCTGATTTTTGGCTTCAGACATGATGTCGCTTTCATAGGCTTCTCTGCGAAATTCCTCACGCAATACATTGAAACTTTCATTGAGATTGATCTCTTCTACCTCCCTGAGCCAACCGATGTCTAATTTTTCAATCTTCGGGTACACCTCATGAGAAAGAATCTGAGGTTCAGCTAAAGTAACAGTCACAATATTGTTGCGAGCATTCAAATCTACAGACATATAGTCTTGCAGTTTAAACCCCACCTTTAAAATACTGATGGCGGTGATTTCGATATCTGAGGAGGAGACGGAAAAGCCCCATATTTTGGATTGCAACTGTTTGGTAATCCCTTTTTTGTCTTGGACCTCCATCGTGGCCAATTCGGCAATAGCTTTCTGAATTTTCTCCTGAAGCAGACCTTTGGATTTGGCAAAATCCTCGATTGCCGCTCTGTTCTCCATTTCCTTAACAAATGGCTGCAAAGCCTCCGAAAGGGCAATTCCACAGGGAGTATTGACTTCCATCCCTTTGGCTAGAAAGACGCCATCTTTGGTTTTGACGACCGACGAAATCACGAGGTTCACGATGGAACAGGTGTACTTCGAAGCCACCTGATAAATAACCTCAATGGCGCTGGTGGAGTGATTATCGTACCAAGTTTGGTACAAGGCAGAGGTAGTATCACTTAGCGCAACAAAGTCATCGTAATACATATCCCGCATATAAGCATGCTGCTTTTCATATTCTTGAATGGCTAGGCCTTTTTGCGTTTTGCTTAATCCCATGCGATTACTCACATGATTCAATATCGAAGTGTTCAGATCATAGACTAGCTCATTGAACTCGCGTTTGTATCGCCTAGGATTGGTCAGAATCGCCAGGGCATCATCTGGATTAATATCGATCTTGAAATCTGCTGGGAGATATTTTACCTGGTATTCTACTGGAATATTAGTATAGCCAGCAGGGCTGACGTCCTTGTACTTGTACCATACCAAGGCGAGAAAGCTAAGAATCAGGATGACAACTAAAAGGCGAGTGATATTAAGACGTGAGGCGGGTGAACTTGATCCTCCTGACATGGCTCTTGTTTTAAAAGGGTTAAAAAAGTAGTGATGGAGCAGCGCTCCGCAGACTCCAAACGTTATTAGTGTATTCTTACGTATTATTATCCAGTTGGGTACTTATTTCAAAATCAACTGGACAGTAATTACTCAAGATATTGCATATATCCAAAAGGATGAAGGTTAGTTGATCTTTGAAAGTCATTGCTACGTCAATGACTTTTTTTTGTTTACAGTTTGACGGAGGTTGATCTGACAGCAATATTAAGCATTGCAGTCAATAAATCAAGTTTTCTAATGTTTAAGCCGCAGAAGGCCTGCTAAATATACAGCCTGCACCCTAGTTTAGAAACATAATCAGAGGCAATGTTCAACTAGCTCATCCAAAGGACTCGTCCTCAAATTGAATGTCAGAGAAGTTTGTCATTATCCCACCCCTTGTCTAAATTTACCCTGATTAACTGAATCTGATGATAGAGCAGCACACCACGCTTAACTGTAATGGTACCCTTCTAGAACTAAGTTCCCCGATAGTGATGGGCATTATTAATGTTACCCCTGATTCCTTTTATGCGGATAGTCGTGCGAGTTCCGTGGAACAGGCGCTTCGGCTTGCGGAAACTCATTTGGAGGAAGGAGCTACTATACTGGATGTCGGCGGGATGTCCTCTAGACCTGGCGCAGAGATCATTGGAGTAGAGGAGGAACTAAATCGGGTTTTACCAATCATTAAGGCGCTAAAGGCGAGATTTCCGGAGACAGTCATTTCTTTAGATACCATCCGCGCTGAAGTAGCCGCAGCTGGCGTGGAAGCCGGAGCGGGAATGATCAATGATATTTCTGCAGGATCGTTGGACGAAAACCTCTTTTCTACCGTCACTACGCTTAATGTCCCCTATATCCTGATGCATATGCAGGGAAGGCCTAGCAACATGCAGTCGCAGCCGACATATGACAACCTAGTTCAGGATATCTTTGATTTTTTTGTGAAAAAAGTCGGAGAATTAAGAGCTTTAGGCCTAAAGGATATTATCATTGACCCAGGTTTTGGTTTCGGGAAACAATTAGAGCACAACTACACGCTATTGCAATCCATGCATGTCTTCCAGGTGCTTGGTCTACCGATTTTGACCGGACTTTCCCGAAAATCGATGATTTACAAACTGCTTGAGGTTGAAGCTGCTGAAGCCTTGATTGGTACAGCGGCGCTACATATGGTAGCCCTACAGCAGGGTAGCAAAATCCTAAGAGTGCACGATGTGAGGGAGGCTAACGAAGTAATTAAACTATGGAGCCAGTTGGAAAACCATTGATGTTTCTGGGAGAGGAGGATATTAAACACGCGGCTGTTAGTTTCCTCAAAACCCACTATAAGTACCGACCTCGCAGCGGTGAGACGAAGGTCCAGTTGGATATGCGAGGAGAAGGGGGAATAGTGGCGGATGGTATGTTGCGATTTCCCAAAGAGGATGGAGGTTTCTTCACGGCTACTGTTGAGGCTACCGCAAGGGAGACGAAGGAAGAGGTTTTTTACCGTATTCAGCGAACTTTACTCGTTTGGGATTCAGTCACCTTCAGTTTAATGTGTACGACCATTATGGTGGTGTGGACGCATTTTGATGGAACGTACGCTCTACATACCGATGGAATTCATTGGCGTGTTTTTTCCATGTTAGCCTGTTTGGTGGGAAGTTTTCTATTTTATCAGCTTTTCTTTCGAAGGCAATTTCGTTACCATTACATCTATGCCATTGAGCAATTTAAGCGCTACCACGCCGATGAGCAGTGGATTGCAATCGGGGAAGATGTGTTTGCTCCAGATGAAACCAAGTACAAGGAGGAATTGCGAGAACAATGTGTTAATAATGGCTTTGGTATGATTGTGATCCACCCCGACCGTACCGCTCGCCTATTGGCCACCCCAGCAAGGCAGCAACTTTTTGGGGTAAAGCGAAAAATGGTAGATTTCATTAAACTCGATGATCTTAGGTCCAACTTCCGGGCTAGTGGATATACAAAATGGTTAGCTGCTTTCAATGGTAACCTGAAGAATTGGATTGCTCCTGTAATTGGTGAGACGCAGCGATTTAAACGAAACTATTATCATCAGCAAATGTTGTGTATTCTCGCTATTTCCGTCATCAGCGGAATGCTGTATTTAGAATGGACCAAGCGCCCAGTGGTTTATGTTGACGAATTGCTGCACGAGACGGAAATGGCAGCTAAGCAGTCTAGCTTGGATGGAGAACCTCGAACCTTGATTATCGATGCGCCTGTTGTACCTTTTAACAAAGACTTTGAGTTGAGCGATTTAGTAGAGACCGATTTAATTGATACGGCTGAAGAAGAAGCTAAGCAGGGCGAGATCATCCTAAGCATCAATGGGGGAGAGGACATATTGTACTATGATTGTGAGCGCTTTTATAGATCGGATAGTGATCATTTTCTACTAGTGTACCGACTAAGCGGGGATCTAACCAGCGCGATGAGAGATCTGAAGCAACTTGCCGCTCGGAATATTGATGCTGGTGCAATTTGGGAAGGCTGCTTTTCTTCGGCACAGTCTTATTACGTCTTCGTTGACCAAATGATGTCTGATAGTATCGTAGCCGCTTCCCGTGCGCAATTATATGAGGACAACTTTGATATGGAGCTATCGATTAAAAGAGTGGAACCTAGTTTTAAATAGATCTATGCCGTGACACGGTATAGGAACCTAAACAAACGTACATGAAGCCAACTAAACTACTAACGATCGCCTTGGTTTGCCTTTGGACGGCAGGCCTACAAGGACAAACTACCTATTTACATTGCGGAAACCTGATTGACTGTACGAATGATCAGGTTAAAGGCAAGTCAACCATTATTATAGAAGGAACGACCATAAAGGAGGTGCAAAGTGGATGGGCAAAAGCGCCAGAAGATGCTACTGTGGTAGATTTGAAGACCGAAACGGTAATGCCGGGCTGGACAGATATGCATGTTCACATTGAAGGGGAGTCTAGCCCAAGTCGTTATATGGAGCGTTTTACCTTAAATAAAGCTGACGTCGCTCTCAGGGCCACGGTATATACCAAACGTACCCTAATGGCAGGATTCACCGGAGTGAGAGACTTAGGGGGCTCAGGGGTGAATGTTTCTCTTAGAAATGCCATCCGCCAAGGCTTCGTGCTGGGGCCCCGTATTTACACAGCCGAGAAAGCGATTGGAACGACTGGTGGACATGCTGATCCTACCAATGGCGTACGAGAAGATCTTAAGGGAGATCCAGGACCTGCGGAGGGAGTAGTGAACAGTGCGGAAGATGCAAGGAAGGCGGTACGACAGCGCTACAAAAATGGGGCAGATTGTATCAAAATCACTGCTACGGGCGGGGTTCTTAGTGTAGCTAAAGATGGACAAGGACCGCAATTTCGTATGGAGGAATTGGAAGCTATTGTTCAAACGGCCACGGACTACGGCATGCATACAGCAGCCCACGCTCATGGTGCGGAAGGAATGAAAAGAGCGGTCCAGGCTGGGATTACGACGATTGAACATGGCACCTTTATGACCGAGGAGATTATGGACCTCATGAAAGAAAAAGAGACCTACTATGTGCCAACTATTTCTGCTGGGAATTTTGTGGCAGAAAAAGCCAAAATAGATGGCTATTTCCCGAAGGTAATTGTACCAAAGGCACTTAGTGTAGGCCCACAAAGCAATGCGACTTTTGCTAAGGCTTATGAGCGTGGTGTCCCCATTGCTTTTGGCACTGATACAGGCGTTTCTCCTCATGGCGATAACGCTAAAGAATTCATTCTCATGGTAAAAGCGGGTATGAAACCCATTGACGCAATCTTATCAGCAACCGTCGTGCCGGCCAAGATTCTTGGAACAGCGGATCGCTTAGGTACGATTGAAGAAGGTAAGTTGGCGGATATCATTGCTACCAGTGGAAATCCAATTGAGGATATTTCCGTTGTCACAAAGGTCAGTTTTGTCATGAAGAATGGGAAAATCTACAAACAATAAATGTGCTGTATAGAGGTTTCAGTAGCCGACCCAAAGGAAGCTCTTCTTTTTTCTTTGGAAGGACTGCCTACAAATCCGGAAATTTGATTTAGAACTTAATGCATCTGGCTAGTGCCCATACTTTTAACCTCCGATTATCAGGCCAAGGGGCCATTTAGAAGCGCCTTTTTCAATACTGTCTACCCTGCTTTGACCAGGTCGGTGAAGGAGTTGAACTATACCCGAGAAAGAATCTCCACCGCCGATGGAGACTTTCTGGACTTAGATTGGTCAAAGGTCGGATCCAACAAATTAGTCTTGACCTTACACGGTTTAGAAGGGCAGTCTGATCGGGCCTATATCCGTGGCATGATCAAGCATTTTAATGGAGAAGGTTGGGATGGTTTAGCTATGAATTATCGAGGTTGCAGTGGAGAAACTAATCTTCGACTGCAGACTTATCACATGGCTGCCACCGGGGATGTCCATGAGGTGCTCACATACGTCACCAAAGACGGTAAATACGAAGAGGTAGTCATTATCGGGTTTAGCTTAGGCGGGAACCTGACACTTAGGCTCTTGGCCGAAGTGGCCAACGATCCGCCAACTTGGTTGAAGGCAGCGGTGGCCTTTTCCGTTCCCTGCGATATCTCTACTGCTAATATTGAGATCCACAGATGGTTTAATTATTTATATTTGCGGAGGTTTTTAAATACCTTGAACGAGAAAGCCAAGCTTAAAGCCAAGCAATTCCCCGATAAAGTGCAATTACCCACCAAAATGCCTAGAACTTTTTACGAGTTTGATGATTGGTTTACCGGACCAATTCACGGGTTTAAGAATGGAGCAGATTACTATGCTAAGGCCAATAGCTTACAAATTCTTGATGCCATCAAGATTCCTGTTCTATTAGTCAATGCCAGTGATGACACCTTCTTGAGTCAGGCTTGTTATCCGGTGGAAATTGCCAAAGAAAGTCAATATCTCTTTTTTGAAAGACCCAAGCATGGTGGACATGTTGGATTTGGTCAATTCGATTCCGGTACGCCATACTGGTCAGAGCGCCGTGCATACCAATTTGTAAAAGAGATATTGGGGTAAAACGTCAAGAAAGCGTTAAATACAACGAAAAGCTGATAAAAAGCAAGTGTTCAGAGGTTCTATTATTAGTCGTAATGTTGCTCATTCATGGTCTGACAATAGATCTCTTCTAGTTTACATTACATTTGGTTCAAACAAGAAAGTGTCTTAGGATAGCTTTCAAGGTCAGCAGTAGATGGAAGAAGAACAGCAAATAGAAAAAGAACTGCCTAAGAAGGACTTACGTCTGGCTTTGCTTTTTATTTGGAAGTGGCTCAAGAGATTTAGTCTCCTGTTCATTGGCCTCTTTCTATTGCTATTCTTGACTTTTCAAATTCCAGCTGTACAGAATTGGACCGCCAATCGCTTAACCAATGGGATAGGACAAAGGCTGGATAGCCGAGTGGAGTTAGACTATTTGTACCTCTCTTTTTTTGACAAACTCAGCCTACGCAATTTCTATATCGAAGACATTTACCAGGATACCTTACTGTTTGCGGAGGAACTGGTCGTTGATTTTGATTTAAATCCCATCAGCCTCCTTAGGAATGGCTTGGGAATTGAAGCCATCCGTTTAAATAATACCCAGCTCTACCAGAGGCGTAAGACTGGGGACATGACGAATTCTCTACAAGTAGCTATTAAGCGCTTATCCCCCCAAAAGAAGAACAATAAGAAGGAAAAGAGTGGCGGACTTCCGCTAGAAGTCAGGTATCTGTCTATTAATGATTTTACTTATGTTAAGGAGGATGAGGACCGAGGACAAGTGCATACTGTTTATGTAGATGGTGCGCAGATCGATATCAAGAGCCTAGACCTAGCCAATTCACACCTGGAGTTGGGTACGGTAAAAGTGCGTAGGCCGAGAGTGCTATTGGATGATATTACTAGAGGGCCAAACATTGAAGCCGTTTTTGCTGAGGATGCCCGCCTAGTTGCTTTGGCTGATACACAAGCCTTCCAACCGACCTACTTCTACTATAGTATTGATGAGTTTCAGATGGAAGATGGGTATTTCTCACTTCATAATTATCGAAACTCCCCAGAAAAACTCACACCTGAGGATCAGCTGGATTACAAGCATATGGAGGTTTTTGACATTTACATGGAAATCCTCCACTTCGAATACTACGAGGAAAAATATGAGGGAGAGTTGAGGCATATGTCTTTTAAAGACAGCAGTGGATTCGAACTGAAAGATTGGCAGGCTGATTATGCTTGTATTTCTCCGCAGCAGCTCGAAATCGAAGGGATGTATTTCAAAACGCCGTACAGTGTTATTCGAGATAAACTTTCGCTTTCCTACAATGACTTCTATGACTATGTGACCTTCCCGGATTCTGTGACGATGAGGATCGGCTTTAATGAATCTTCTATTGCTTTACGCGACATCATGGCATTTGCGCCTTCTTTGCGGAAGAACGCTTTCTTTAGTGCTAACGAAAATGAAGTACTGGATATTGATGGTCAAATACGAGGACGGGTCAACAACCTGAGAGGACGAGATCTCAACATTCAGATGGCAGGAGTGGGAGGAAATACAACGATTCGAGGCCGATTCGACGCTCGAAACCTGACAACTCGCAGGGGGGAACTCATCAGCTTAAACCTAGAGGAACTCAGTACGAATATGAGGACCTTAAGACAGCTAATCCCAAACTTTAATCCGCCTGATAATTTTGACCAATTGGGGAGACTCAATTTCAAGGGCTTCTTCGAAGGGTACTTCACTAATTTTGTGGCTGATGGATTGTTGACGAGTAATATAGGTGCGGCAAAGATGGATATGCAGATGGAACTCCCGGGCGGTAGAAGTGATGCGACCTATAAAGGAAACTTAAGCCTCATTGATTTTGATCTGGGGCGCTGGTCGCAGGATTCCACCCTGGGGATTGTGAATTTCACCTCGCAAGTGACGAATGGTAAGGGGTTGACAGGGAAGACTGCCTCGGCTGATCTAAACGCTGCTATTAAGAGTTTTACCTACCGTGGCTATACCTATGAAAATGCTGCCATTACAGGAACCTTGAATAGTCGATTCTTTGACGGAAAGTTCAATATAAAGGATGACAATATCGACTTCAAGTTCAACGGAGAGCTAGACTTTACCGATAGTATCCCAAATTATATATTTGAGGCAACGGTTACGAAATTAGACCTGAAGAGCCTGAATTTATCCAAGAAGGATTTGATTATTGGGGCAAAGTTGGACCTAGATCTAAGTACGAATAGAATCTCAGACATGGTCGGTTCTGCGGACTTAAGAGATGTGATTATCCTCGAAGATCAGGAAAAAGAATACCGAGTAGACTCACTCAAAATAAATTCCAGAGTTGATGCTTTCGGAGAAAATCATGTGCAAGTGATCTCCGAAATACTGACAGCTGATTTTAATGGGGAATACGATGTGGAGCAATTGCCGAATACGCTTCTGTATTTTGTTGAAACTCATTATCCTAGGTTTGCCAATCGGCTGAACATAAGAGGCAAAATTGACTCGAGTCAAATTGCCAATAATTTTGATTTTGAAATCCAGATCAATGATTCTAAGAATCTAAACCAGTTGCTATTGCCATCACTGGGCCCTATTCAAGATGCATTTATAGAGGGATACTACAAGGGATTGCGAGAGGAGATGAATTTAGTAGCGGAAATCCCCTCGCTTAAATTCAATACCTTGGATTTTAGAGATCTCACCTTTCTCTTCGACGCCAAATCTGATAATGCGACCATGTCTTTGGTGATTGATAGTACCGTGGTGAATGAGAATACACATTTTGGCCAGGCAAATCTGACTAGCCTGTTAAGTCCGGATACTTTGGATTTTGGTCTGACCTATATCGAGCGAAATCGTTATGTAAAAGGCTTGAAGATAGATGGACTACTGTATTTGCCAGATAGTTTAAATTACAAAATCCAGTTCAAACCTTCAACGCTGGAAATTATGGAGACGCGCTGGGACCTGTCGAAGGATAACTTCATTGTTTTTGGTAAAAACTACCTGAATACCCGCAACTTCAAGTTGTCGAACGGCCGCCGCACGGTTGAATTGAATAAGGAGGAAGAAAATGAAATCAGTTTAAAGGCGTCCAACTTCGACTTTTCATTTATTGATGAAATTTGGGATTATGATCCACTAGACTTTAGGGGGGAATTCGATGCCGAGGTTTTCGTTGGAGATGTTTTTAAGCTGGAGGACATCCGCTTGTCGGTCGCAGCAGACACATTCCTAATTAATGAACGGGATTTTGGTGGGCTCCAATTGCAGGCCGATGCCAGCAATGTCAAGAGTCAATTGAATACTTTCCTTTCGATAACCAGAGATACGATGCAATTGATAGGGGATGGCATCATCAATTTATCCAATAAAGATGGTAAGTCGAACGATGACCTGCCCATAGATGAACAAGCCGGCTACTATGATTTTGGAATTGACTTCTCCGGTTACCCCTTGGATATTGCTGAGTTTTGGATTGGCGAATCGGTCTCAGGTATGCGAGGTGACTTTTGGTCCAACCTTAAGATTAATGGTAAGGGAGAACCGAATATTAGTGGTGAAATCTTAGTCTACGATGGAGCAGTGACGGTCGACTTTTTACAAACAGAATACACCTTTGATCGGGGCTTGGTGACAGTTGACAACGAACTGTTTGATGCTAGCAAAACCATTATCTACGATAAATATGGCCACAGTGCAGAGCTAAAGGGAGGAATCAGCCATAATCATCTCCGGAATCTCGGACTAGCCGCCAGCCTTCACACGGAGCGCTTCCTAGCCCTTGATACGAAAAAGGGAGATAACGACCTCTTCTATGGACACGCTTTAGGGAAGGGAAATGTTGGTTTCTATGGGAATTTTAGGCAACCTAGTATTTACATCAACGCCAGTGCTGGAGATAGTACCAAGATTACGATTCCTGTCAGCTATGATGTAGAGACTTCGCCGATCGACGAAATTCGGTTTGTTTCCAGGAACAACAAGAAGGAGGAAGAAACGGTTTCCAATCCGGAATTGATCAGCGGCTTAAGCCTCGAGATGGACCTAGTCGTGACCGAGGAGGCCGAAATGGAATTGATCTTTGATGAACAAGCAGGAGACATCATCCGAGGTAATGGAAGAGGCAATATCCGTTTGATTATGCCTCGGGGCAGAGACTTCCAGATGTATGGCGATTATACGATTGAACGAGGAGATTACTTATTTACCCTTTACAATGTGGTGAATAAAGACTTTTCCATTAAGCGAGGAGGGAAAATTACCTGGGACGGCGATCCCTTTGGCGCAAAAATTAAGTTGGAAGCCTCCTATAAGGACCTAGAAACACCGGTGTCTAATTTCATTCAGGAATACCTTTCAGGTGTTGATGCGACTACCAAGAACGAAGCCTATAATGCGACTGATGTGGAACTTACCCTTCAGTTGGAAGGAGAATTACTTCGA
Source organism: Saprospiraceae bacterium (assembly GCA_019634045.1). Classification (GTDB taxonomy): domain Bacteria; phylum Bacteroidota; class Bacteroidia; order Chitinophagales; family Saprospiraceae; genus DT-111. The sequence goes on along the minus strand of JAHQWA010000083.1, from coordinate 27,860 downwards.
CCTTTGATCAATTTTGATATTGCCTTTCCTTCCTTGACTGGGCAACTGCAAACCTATACAGATAATAAGTTGAGATTGTTGAAGCAGAACCAGGATGAGCTGAATCGACAGGTCTTTGGTTTGATCGTGGTGCAACAGTTTTTGCCATCAGGCTTGGCTTTTAATGGAGGAACGGTCTTGTATAATACGATGAGTGAGTTCCTATCCAATCAATTGTCCCTGCTGGTCACTCGCTTATTTTCGGATCAAGATATCGACTTTGATTTCAATTATCGACAGTACCGTAGTACAGACCTAGGAGATGGACAGGACCTGCTTGGAGGGGACGAATTTGAAGTGAGTGTCAGGAAACGCATCAACGATCGACTATCCATTGAGGTAGGCGGGAACGTGGATATTGGAACCGTAGCCTCGTCCTCTTCCATCGGCGGCAATGGTACTTTTGTCGGCAATGATATTGTGATTGAGTACGTAATCAATGATGCTCGAACCTTGAAGCTCCGTGTCTACCAGCGGCTAGAGCCTGAAATCGGAGGAGTACGTCGATTACAAGTTGGCGCAGGACTCAGTTACCGACGCCAATTCAATAAATTCAATGAGTTCTTGAAAAATCTCAAGAAAGATGCGAACAAATAAACTCCCTCATAATCTACAGGGGAAGGTTTTTCGCTCTCTGGCCAATACCGATAATGGAGAAGTGGATGGAGATACCCGGTTTCAATATCATCAAAAAGAAGACATTATCTGGGCGACGTATGAGGGAGGGCAAGTACGCTTCGGAACTTTGAGCGGATACATGGAAAGCAATGGTGATCTTCATTTTCGCTATCAGCACCAAAACTTAGCTGGTGAATTCATGACCGGCAAATGCCACTCCAAACTCAAGGAGTCCCCAGAAGGAAAGATTCGCTATGAAGAACATTGGACTTGGACCAGTGGGGATCAAACCAGTGGCCAATCCATGATAGAAGAAATCTAGACTCAAGGTTTCCTACCTAGCCTACTTCACCTCAATCACAGTGGTCTCATATACAAGCTGTCCGGTACTACTAATTCCTTCCAACTTAACCAGGTAAGTCCCTGTATTATCACAGGTGTAAAAGTCTAGCTTAGCAGGTTTTTCACCATCAAAAGCCACTTTAGGTTCCCAAAATAAAGTCGTTCTAAGATCGGGTTTCTGGTGATCGGGGCTTTTTTTGGCGTAGTTGGGGGTGAAGAATTTTCTCGCTTTGTAAAGACCGGGGTGAGTAAAGTTGATGATACCCGGTTTTCGTTCGGTTACATTTGATGTTCTGGATCCCCTTCTGCTGTAGAGGGCAATAACACCATTACTTGCTCTAGAGCCATAGATGGCAGCCTCTGGGCCGCTTAGTAGGTCGATCAAAAAGACTTCATTGGCTCGCATGGAGGCGGCAAAGCTTTCATCGATCGGGTTTCCATCCAATAGGTAGAGTGGAGACGTACTCGCATTGAAACTGACGCTGCCGCGTATTTGTACCGATTGATTCGGATATGAACCGGATACTAAAACGCCGGGCATGCGCATCAGGATGTCGAACAAGCTACTGCCATCAGTGCCCATCAGGGAATCTACCATTAAGCGACGGGTAGGTTCTCCATAATAAGAGACAATACTTTCAATAACTTCTTCCTCGGTTTTCTGTGTCCGCCGAGCCGTAACGGTAATTTCATCAAAATTCACGCTCATGCCGTCAAAAATCCGATCATTTCGTTTACGCTCTTGGCTAATGCTGAGGTATTTTTCCAGTGAACTGGGATTAGAGCGGGGAGCTGTAAAGTCATAGGAAAGAACAACTGGTGGAGAAAGATCCGGTGCAAGTTGAATTTCGACATATCGATCGCCAGCGAGTTTGCGTTTCTTTTTCTTTGGGTTTTTCTTCAACCTCCGAGCCTGCAATACCATTTCTACTGTGTCTTGGAATAGATAGGGCCCAAAAGTGAACCGACCTTGCTCATCCGTTTCTTGCTCATTTTGAAAGAGACCGGATTCGAGTACGTTCAACATGGCGTTTGTGGCGATTGGCTCATCCGGTTGCCCGAGTTTAGTAGTTGCCCCGGAAATAATAATACCTTGTTCTCCAGGGTAGGCTAGAGGATTTTCCGGCAAGCTTGTCCAAACGAATTTTCGCCATCCGTGCGTTAGCATTAGCGCATCGAGTAGATATCTTCTTTTTCCATTAAATGGTTCGGAGAAGAAAAATCCCGGATTCTTGACCTCTCCTCTTAGGTCGGAATTTAGTAGTAGCCAGCTTTTAATGTTTTCAGCATTAGGAGAATCTGTTACCGCTGATAGGTCAGTAATAGCCAGCGATAGATCAGCAATGATCGGTCTGCCGGACTTATCTTGAAGATCAACATTCAAGCTAACCATATCCCGAGGCGAATAATTTTCTTGATTGGCCGATAGGTTGACGATTAAGTCATCAGTGGGGTTGTCAACAAAAATTAATCTTTCACAAACAGGCTCACCATCTTTTTTGTACAAGGTAAATTGTGCCACGCCGTCAGGAAGGTTTACGGTTGAGAGCTGCGATAAAAAGTTGTTCGCTTGTTCGGCATTGAATACCTGCTGGAAAAAGATCCCCCCGCGCAGGTGCCCAATCAAGAAAGCTCCCTCGAGACTCTCCGTAGGCGAGGCCTCTACCTTTACCTCTAAAGTTTTTCCCAAATTCCCTATGCTTAAATTGTAGCCCTTTGTTTTAATTTCGGGGATGGGGTAAGCTTGACTAACACCATCTACTATGATCTCGGCTAGATACGATTTACCGACTTCGGGCGTAAACGAAACTACACCTAGACCAAAATCGAACGTCCTAAACACGGCTATGGGTTGTCCATTTTCCTCCACTAAATTGCCTTCTAAAGCTAATCCATTCCCTTTTTCGTCCGTTAACTTGATGCCCATCTTTGACTTCAGACCAACCACTAAATCCCCACCTTCGGGATAGAATTGTAATTGTGGACGTCCCGCTGTCGCTTCGGCACCTGTTTGGGCGGATGCAGTGGAAGTGGAAGATGGGCCCTTATTGTCTATATCTTGAAACCAAACCGGAATCGATTGTCGGTAGAAATATTGCTTTTCCGTATTTCGCATATAATTGGTGTAGGCTCGAAGCGTATAATTACCAGTTGGCCAGTCTGGGGACAAACGGATATCTCCAGCAGCACCTACATCTTCTATCATCAATCGTCTACTTGCCACGATACTATCCGCCGGATCAATCAATTCTACATATACGATCTGAGAATGGGGGCTTTTTAAATGCCGGATCGCATCCACCACATAAGCCTTCAGCCAAATGGTTTCACCGGTGGTGTAATAAGGTTTATCAGTTTGGACGTATACCTTGTCGGAGCCGACCTTGTTGTAGGCTTTGTAATGCTCCAACACTTTTTCATAAGCCTCTTGTACGGGAATGTTTTGGAAAGAAAGAAAAAGAGAGAAAGAAAGGCAAAGGCCTATCAAGTAGCGCATTTTAACAGTCATGATGAGATGTTTTGTCAAGGGTTTCTCGTTCGTGCTTCAAAAAGATGTCAGCACGAAATATTCCAATTTCTAGAGAAATTTAGGTTGTAAAATGAGTCAACACTATAATTGGAACGGATAAAATCCAACTTTATTCAAATCAGCCAACTATTTATAACTGCACCATTCTTTGGCGCAATAGGTGATCGGCAAGAACTAATGCCGTCATGCTTTCCACTATTGGAACGGCACGAGGCACTACACATGGATCATGCCTCCCTTTACCTACAACAGTGACCGCCTCTCCTTGTTCATTTACGGACGCCTGTTCGCTCACAATAGTAGCGACTGGCTTGAAGGCCGTTCGAAAATAAATATCCATTCCATTGGAAATTCCTCCTTGTATCCCGCCGGAGTGGTTGGTTTTGGTCTTAATGGTGCCTTCCTCTTCATAGAAAAGATCATTGTGTGCTGACCCACGCATGCTTACACCATCAAAGCCGGAGCCATATTCGAAGCCTTTACAGGCATTGATACTTAACATGGCCTTGGCCAAATCGGCGTGTAACTTGTCAAAGGCGGGTTCTCCAATTCCGACCGGGCAACCTTGTACTACTGCATTAACTACCCCTCCAATGGTGTCTCCATCTTTACGGACCTCCTTGATGTAATCTATCATTTGTGCTGCCATCTCTAGGTCGGGACAACGAACTGGAGTAGATTCCGTTTCGTCGAGATTCAGTTCTTGGTAGGATTTTGTGATCGCCAAATGTCCGACTTGACTCACATAAGCTTGGACCTTTATGCCTTGTGTGGCTAAGAATTGTTTCGCAATCGCTCCAGCTGCCACCCGCGCTGCCGTTTCTCGGGCAGAGGATCGACCCCCTCCGCGATAATCCCGTACGCCGTACTTTGCGTTATAGGTGAAGTCGGCATGCGAAGGTCGAAACTTATCTGCGATATGACTGTAATCTTTGGAGCGGGCGTCAGCGTTGAAAATAACCATGGCAATCGGTGTGCCAGTGGCCTTGCCTTCAAACACCCCAGAAAGGAGCTGTACCGTGTCGCTCTCTTTTCGTTGGGTTACGATCTTGGATTGCCCCGGTCGCCGCCGATCGAGTTCTTGTTGAATAAAATCTTCGTCGATCTCGAGCCCAGCTGGGCAACCGTCAAGAATGACGCCGATAGCTTTTCCATGAGATTCTCCAAAAGTGCTGATACGGAAACTCGATCCAAATGTATTACCTGCCACGTTATGCTTTTTTGCTTGTTTACGGATTCTGCTGGAGTCATTCCTCTTCCTAACCCGAAAAGATTTTTTGAGGTCGCAAAGGTAGTGAATACCTCCTTAAGTCCCGTCTAAGCGGTGCAGAAAGTGAGCAATTCTAGACAGCTATGGAACTCTTAGCTTTAAAACTTGTTTGTATGATTGTCTTTACAGATTTTTGTGGTTACAGAGGAGAGCCATTTACTCGTCGTTACAAAGATAAAATTGAAAGTGATGCAACTTGAGCCGAGCGACCTGTACGAAAAGTTAGAATTCGATAAGGTATTGGAATTACTGGAGCAGGAATGTGTAGGAGATCTGGGTAAAGAGCGTGTACGTGAAATTAAGCCAGATACTAGCCTAGAAAATATAACGGACAGATTGAAGGAGGTAAAAGCTTTCAGTCTGATACTTGCCAAGGGAGATCCTTTTCCGATTCAAGCCTACCACGATATCAGGGAAGAGTTGAGAATGCTAGAGTTGGAAGGCTACGTTCTTCCAGTAGAAGGATTACAGAAAATCAACCTCACCCTTTGTACTTTACGGGATATCTTGAAGTTCTTTAATGGAGATCGGCAGGAGGTTTATCCTGAACTCTACAGTATCGTTCAATCGATCACCTTTGATGGGGAATTGATTCTGGCCATTGAGAAGATTATCGATGAGGAAGGTAATATCAAGCCAGATGCCTCCGAAGAACTACTGCGTATCCATACCCGTAGTCAAAGCAAAAAGAGAGAATTAGAAAAGCAGTTCCGATTCTTAATCAATCAGTATCGTAAAAATGGTTGGTTGACAGATAATGTGGAAAGCTTTAGGAATGGTCGTCGGGTTCTGAGTGTTCCGTCTGAGCACAAAAGGAGAATTCGAGGGATTATCCACGATGAATCCACCACGGGTAAAACGGCTTTTATCGAACCGGAAGGTGTGATCGAGATTAACAACGATATTTTTGATCTAGAGACGCAATACAAGCGGGAGATCTATCGACTGTTGAAGGAACTTAGTGCTACCTTACGACCCTACATTCCCTTCTTTCACGTCTATCAAGGACTATTAATTCGCTTTGACCTAATTCAGGCAAAGGGGAGACTCGGAATTAAGATGAAAGCTGATATGCCTAAAATCCAGGGCCAGCCTAATCTCGGGCTTATGATAGGCTATCATCCCCTGTTACTTTTGAAAAATCAGGCCTTGGGCAAAAAGACAGTACCCTTCAATCTATATCTCCGAGGTAAGAATCGCTTGTTGGTTTTAAGTGGACCCAATGCAGGTGGTAAGTCTATCACAATGAAGTCCGTAGGCTTGCTACAACTTATGTTACAGTCTGGAATGTTGATTCCGGTAGACCCGGAGTCAGAAATGGGGGTCTTCAACAAGATATTTGCAGATATTGGAGATCAGCAGTCCATAGAAGATGACTTGAGCACCTATAGTTCCCGATTAGCTAATGCCCGGTCATTTCTAGAAGGGGCGGATGAGAAAACATTGATATTGATTGATGAATTTGGATCCGGAACCGATCCGAAAATTGGAGGGGCGATTGCGGAAGCGGTGCTTCGAGAGCTCAATTTCAAAGAAGTGCATGGTGTCATTACTACGCACTACTCCAACCTGAAGATTTTTGCCTTCAAAACTCGTGGAATTGTTAACGGTTGCATGTTATTCGATAATGACAACCTCTCCCCAACCTACGAACTGAAGGTCGGCCGTCCTGGTAGCTCCTACGCCTTTGAAATAGCGCAGAAAAGTGGGTTACCCAATAAGGTCTTGAAGTATGCACGGCATAAGATTGGAAAGAATGAAAAAGCCGTGGATGAATTGCTGGTTGATCTCCAAAGAGAAAAGAAGGAGCTAGAAGATCAATTAGATACGCTAACCAATAAGCAATCCTCCCTGGAAAGACTCATTCGATCCTATGAGGCGATGAGCAAGGACTTGGACTTCCGGAAAAAGAAATTGAAGCTAGAGAGCAAGGAGCAGGAATTGCAACAAGTTGCTCATAACAACAAAGAGATCCAACGAGTGATCCGAGAGATTAGGGAAAAGCAAAACCTTGAACAGGCCAAGCAACTTGCCGCACAAGCGAAGGAGGAACGCAAAGAACTAGCAGAAGAAGTTCATGACCTTCGAGAAAAGATTTATTACCAACCCGAAGTGAAACCAACTAATGTCGAAGAACGACCGATCAAGGTAGGAGATTTCGTCAAGTTGCGAACCGGCGGGGCAACGGGAAAAGTGGAGTCCTTAGATAAGAAGAAAGCCGTGGTTTGGGTCGGTGATCTGAAGATGACCATAAAACTACGTGATCTCCAACTCGCCAAGGAACCCCTGGAGATCAGATCCACGAAGAGTGTACATACAGGCCAGATTTCCAATACTTCCGGTTTTCAATCCAAAATTGATATCCGAGGTATGAGAATGGAAGAAGCCATGAAGATGGTAGAAGATTTTGTAGATCGCGCCTTAATTGCCAACTCAAGTAACTTGCGAATCGTGCACGGTAAAGGAAATGGGGTTCTTCGCAAGGTAGTTAGGCAGAAACTGAGGGAGTACTACAATGTGGAGATGAACATCCGCCACCCAGAAGCCGAGTTAGGGGGAGATGGTGTTACCTTGATCGAAATTAAATAGATAGGAATAGCAGCTCCACGAGCTTGTTTTTTTGCGTTCAGCGCAACCCTTTCCTTTTATTGTTCCGTACTGGCCAATATATGGCAGACAAAGACAACCTAAAGCTTGAATTGTTGCTGCAAGGGTGCCGGGAAGGCCGCAGAGGCAGCCAGCGTAAGCTGTACGAGCTTTTCTATGGCTATGGCATGAATATTTGTCTGCGTTACGCCAGGAACGAAACGGAAGCCCAGGAGATGCTCAATGACGGTTTCCTAAGAGTTTTTACACGCCTACACCAATACGATTCAGATTTCCCTTTTAAAGCTTGGTTACGTAAAGTCTTGATTAATTCGGCCATCGATTATCACAGAAAGCATAAGCGACATCAGTTGAGCATTGCTACGGCGGATATCGGTAAACTGGTCGAGGAACGTCAGGAAATGCCTGATATTCATGCGGCGGAAGATCTGATGATCTATGTACAGCAATTACCACCCGCCTACCGCATGGTTTTCAACCTATATGTGATGGAAGGATACAAGCATCATGAGATCGCGGAGCGACTTAATATCAGTGTAGGGGCTTCTAAATCAAATTTGTCTCGTGCAAAAGAGAAACTGAGAAAGATGTTGAGCAAGAATAAAAGCAGGAAAATCAGCAGATAAAAGCGAACTATTCGAGATGGATCAAACAAAGAACTGATTTAAAGTAGATGTACGGTATGGACGATTTTTACAAAAATCTAAAAGAAAATCTGGAAAGCAGGCCAGAGCCTTCCTTTAAAGAAGAGGCGTGGCAGGACTTAGAAGGTAGGCTGAATGACTACGAACAGTCTCAGTCTCGAGTGGTGGTTTGGCCTTGGTGGTCCTATGCCTTGCTTGCGCTACTTCCTTTGTCTGTTTTGTTAAACGCTTGGTTATTCCTGCATAAAACCGATACTTCAGCAGACTCTACTATTCCTCAGCATACGCTAGCTGTGGTGGATACCATTGTCAAGACCCAAATCATTTACCATACCGATACGATCATTCAAACACAGGTGATTCGGGAGCTGGTTTCCCGTTTAGGGGCTTCTAATCCACCAAGTTGGAACGCAAAACTTGCCATGGACTTGCGGCAAGCCGCAGATCGATTTGGGGCAATGGAGACTTCTTCACACTCTGCCTCTCCTGTAGCCTCCATCTTATCGGGTAGACAAGCGTATTTGAACTCTAGTCTTGCCAGGCTTGGGACTGGCCCCAGACTAATTGTGGAAGCTGAACCTGTGCCAGAGGAGGCACCGCTAGGACTAAGCCTGCTACCGGCTATGGCTCCCCAAGCGCTGAAAACGGATCAAAGCGTACTCGCTCTTGATCGACCGGGATTACCAATCTCCACTTTTACCTACACCCCGCCGCCAATTTGGGAAAAACTGACACCTCAAGGAATGGCGATCGGGGCTCAAATTGGGGCTCTGGTCCCAACCACAAGGGATATGGCTGATCCGCACGCTTTTCATCGTGCCGTACAGCTTAAAGTGCAGTTGCCGAACCGATGGGCTGTTTGGGGCGAATTGGGCCTGATTGATATTAAATATCGAGTACAAGAAACCGGTGAAACCATAGATATTCCTGAAATAGATCCCCCAGCGCCCAACTTTGACTTTCAGCATGTGCAAGTCTGGCAGGAAAGAACGCACTTATTGGTAGGTTTGGAATATGCCTTTGCAAGTAGACGTGGAAGGGCGAGGCCTACCATTGCCGCTGGATATAATGCTCTAGGTTTTAAACCCTATGAAATCTTCTATGAGTTTGGGGATGCTGACACGGGAACCGAGATACAAGTGGAAAAGACGATCGAGCGGACGGAAAGCCCTAGGCATTATCTAGCAACTAGGGCGGGATATCAATGGCCTCTTGGCCGGCGAGGCTTGTGGGACCTTTCTTTAAATTATAAGTACAGTCTGAATGATAATCGGTTTACAAATCCGAATATGGTTGGACTAACGACCACTTTTTCTGTGCAATTCTAGAAGGAAAGGGATAGAGGAGTAGCAGAAGGGCAGAAGTGGGAAGCACCACATGCATTACCTTCACTTAAGGGTGTGGGAATGCATGCGGTGCTGTATATTAAAACATTTCGGTCGCTGCAAAGTGGAAGTTACCCTCAATCCCAGCATTGTCATCAGAATCAGCTCCGTGTACGGCATTTTCGCCAATGCTTTTAGCGTACAAGGCACGAATAGTACCGGGAGCAGCTTCAGCAGGATTTGTAGCGCCGATTAGGGTGCGAAAATCCTCAACGGCGTTGTCTTTCTCCAAAATCGCTGCCACGATTGGGCCAGAAGACATAAATTCTACCAACTCACCGTAGAAAGGACGCTCTTTGTGCACAGCATAGAACTCACCTGCTTTCTCAGCAGAAAGTTTCGTTTTCTTCATTGCCACAATTCTGAATCCTGCTTCATTAATCTTCGCCAAGATAGCTCCGGTGTGCCCTGCTTTAACAGCATCAGGCTTAATCATTGTAAATGTTTTGTTTCCAGCCATTTTTAGCTTGTATTTAGATTTTTTGTTTTATGCGTTTTCCAAAAGCGGTGCAAAAGTAAAGAAAGTGGAACAATGTGGCCAATCAGAATGGATAATATTTTGGTTAATTTTATAATTTTTGCAACTTCGCACCCTGATTGAAAAGATGGTATGCACAATATTTCTGAGATAAAAAGCCTGCTAGCTGAACCTAAGCAGATTCTGATCACGACACATCGCAATCCTGATGGAGATGCAATTGGTTCTTCATTAGGTTTACTTCACTACTTAAATAAGCTAGGTCATACGACCCAAATCATTGCTCCTTCGGAGTATCCTGATTTTTTGGCTTGGCTAAAGGGGGCTGAAGACATAATCATTTATGACAATGAGCCAGCGGAGGCCGAAGCATTCGTAAAGACTGCGGATATCATTTTTTGCCTCGACTTTAATTCTCTTGATCGTATTGATAAGGTAGGGGATTTGGTGAGAAAACGGGATTGCACTAAGATCATGATCGATCACCACTTGTATCCCGAGCATTTTGCCCATTACACCTTGTCAGATACGACGGCTTCCTCCACCAGTGAAATGGTTTTTGATTTTGTTGAAGCTTTAGGGGATAAAAGCTTGATTGATAAAGCGGTAGGGGAGTGTGTTTTCACTGGAATCTTAACGGATACAGGTTCATTTAAGTACAGCACCTCTCCCAAACTATTTAGAATTGTTTCGGAATTGTTAGCCCTAGGGGTAGATGATTATAAGTTACAAGATCTGATTTTCAATAGCATGACGGAGAAGCAATTGCGCTTATTAGGGCATTGTTTGGATAATCGGATGGAGATTTTGGAAGAGTATAATACGGGGATTATCACCCTAACCAAAGACGACTATTCCAATTTTGATATTCAACGAGGAGATACCGAAGGTATTGTAAACCAACTATTGAAGATTAAGAATGTGAAAATGGCTGCTTTTATTACAGAGCAACCAACAATAGTAAAGATCTCCTTGCGTTCTAAGGGAGACTTCTCTGTACAGCAGATCGCACAAAAACACTTCAAAGGTGGCGGGCATAAGAATGCTGCCGGAGGTGCTTCTTTCCAAGGGCTCAAAGCCACAGTACGTAAGTTTAAAGAACTACTACCTAACTACAAGGATCAATTGGCCAATTAGCACTGATGCTAGCTGGCTGTTCGATAAAGTTTAAATTAACTCTTAATTATGCGAATTTTATTCATGCTGCTTGCCTTGTCCATGCTCGGGTTGACGGCTTGCGAATCCGGTGGGGGAACTTCCACTGGGGAAGTACAAGTGCTAGATGATGGCACGCAGTACATTTATCATACTAAAACCGGTAATCCTGCGGGGAAACCGAGCGACTACGTCTTGTTTCACGTGTATACAGGAACAGAGACAGAGGTCCTGAACTCCAGTCGCGAAACAGGAAATGAACCAGCCTATCAAGTTCCACCAGAAGGTACCCCAAGTAACCCCGCTTCACCCGTTCCCGGTTTTCTGGAAACAATGGGAGAAGGTGACAGTTTGACCATCGTAGTGAATCTGGATACGCTTCCAGAGAAACCTCAAGGCTTTGAGAACGAGAGTATGCTGTACTACAGTATCGCTGTACAATCGATCCAAACGAATGCGGAATACGAAATTGTTTTGCAGGAAAAGCGTGAAGCTGAGGAGAAAGAAGCGGCGATCGTACAGGCGCGTTTACCAGAGGTGGAGTCTTTAGTACAGGCAACTGTGGCTAGCTATGCTAGTAATAGCATCGAAGGGCTTGAGACTTTAGACTCTGGTCTAAAAATCTTGCGAGTAGAAGAAGGAGATGGTGAGAAGCCTGAACTTAGAGAAACGGTTAAGGTTTTGTATTACGGGACCTTGACGGATGGAACACGTTTTGATGATGCTTTTTCCCGAGGAAATAGCTTTGACTTTCCTCTAGGAGCTGGACGTGTGATTAAAGGTTGGGATGAGGGTATCTCAGAGTTAACAAAGGGAAGTAAGGCATTCTTGTTTGTCCCTGCGGAAATGGGATACGGTGCGACAGGTTCGCCTCCGGTAATTCCTCCCGATGCGGAATTGATTTTTTATGTAGAACTTCTAAAATAAAAAAAGGAGAGTCATATGACCACAGATCAGTTGAAAGAACTGAAAGATCGCCTTTTGGTCCTAAGGAGGTATCTTTGACGTCGAGAAACGACTAATTGAAATAGAAGAAAAAGAGCAACTCTCTTTGGATCCAAACTTTTGGAATGATCCAAAGAAGGCGGAAAGTATACTAAAGACGATTAAGAGTAACAAGAACTGGGTACGCCAGTATGATACGGTTGCTACAATCATCGACGATGCTGAAGTTCTGTTGGAATTCCAGAAAGAGGGAGAAGCAACGGAGCTAGAGGTTGACGAAAAGTATAAAGAAGCCATAGATTCGATTGAGGATCTAGAATTTCGCTCTACTTTGAACCGCCCTGAAGATGAATTGGGGGCCGTTCTAGAAATAAATGCTGGGGCAGGAGGTACAGAAGCTTGTGATTGGGCAGATATGCTCCTCCGCATGTATAAGATGTGGGGAGAGAAGAAGGGATATAAACTGAGCCAGTTGAATTATCAAGAAGGTGACGTGGCTGGTATCAAATCAGTGGAGCTCGAAATCAAAGGTGACTTTGTTTACGGCTTATTAAAAGGCGAAAATGGGGTCCATCGCTTGGTACGCATTAGCCCTTTCAATGCTCAAGGGAAGCGTATGACTTCTTTTGCTTCCGTGTTTGTGCATCCCATGGTGGATGAGCGGATTGAGATCGAAATCAACCCTGCTGATTTAGACTGGGATACCTTCCGTTCTAGTGGGGCAGGAGGACAGCATGTGAATAAGACCGAATCTGCTGTTAGAGTCCGACACCTTCCGAGTGGGATTGTGGTGGAATGTCAAGAGGAACGCTCTCAACATATGAACCGAGACAAAGCTATTCAGATGCTTAAGTCTCGCTTATATCAACGAGAATTGGAGCGGCAGCGAGCGGAACGCGAGAAAGTGGAAGCCGGGAAGATGAAGAATGAATGGGGGTCTCAAATCCGCAGTTATGTACTGGATGATCGCCGGGTCAAGGATCACCGCACTCAGCACCAAACTAGTCAAACTGATGCCGTATTGTCCGGAGAAATCGATGAATTTCTCAAAGCTTTTTTGATGCACCACAATTAATTCATGGATGCCCAGAAACTATCCGATAAGTGCTCGAATTTGGCTAATTGTCCAAATCGCTGCGGTTTGTGTCTTTTGGGGACGTGCCTGGCAGCACCTCTTTTGGGATGCCCCGTATCGAACCCTACTATGGGATGAGGTATGGATGAGCGGTATAGTGGAGTCTTTGCTCGGAATGTCTTGGGAAGACTATGTCACCAGCACTCCGGTTGACGAGGGAATTCAAACGAGTATACGCATTAGCGGTTGGATCTATGTATTGGCAGGTCTAGCTGTGATTTTTATAAAAAAACTAGGTCGATGGGGTCGCGTGCTAATTTGGCTTGGCTTCATTAACCTAGTTTTCCTCTCGCTGCTCTATTTCAAAGAGCGCTTCTTTGCTTTGGGACAATTCTTCGAATATAGCCTACAAATGTTGGCTCCCTTCCTTGTTTTATACCTAGCTAATCGGGAATCTGTCGGATATCGATTTGTGCTGTTGCTTAAATGGGCCATCGCACTGACCTTTACCTGTCATGGTTTGTATGCGATTGGATACTATCCCAGACCGGTGCACTTTCAGGAAATGGTCATGAATATTATGCCCGTAGAAGAAAAAGGAGCATTTCAGTTCTTGAATCTAGCGGGAGTGCTAGACTTTGTACTAAGTATCTTTTTGTTTTTACCGTGGAAAAGATGGCAACTCATAGCCTTGGCTTACGCCATTTTTTGGGGATTCTTCACTTCTATTGCCCGCGTTTGGGCCTTTGTCCACTGGGACTACTTTTCCTCCGGAATGCACCAATGGTGGTTTCAGACGGTCTATAGATTTCCGCACTTTTTGATCCCATTGGTGCTCTTATTACTGCTGCTGGCAAAGGAAGAAAATACCGAAGTGGTATCAGATGCAGCCCAGGCCTTGGATTAATTAAATGGCCAGAATTTCCGCCATCCTGACTAAGTCTTTATTAGGGTGCTTATTCTTGGTGATTGCAACCTGGAAAGGAGTGTACTTGATTTTATAATTAATAATTCCGACCCGGCATTGGGACTTTCCAGCCAAGATAGCTTCCACCGCTCCAAAACCTAAACGACTGGCTAAAACTCGGTCCAATGCTGACGGAGACCCCCCTCTTTGTAAGTGACCAATGATAGCCACCTTGGTGTCATAATGGTCAAAAGACTCCTGCACTTGCTTGGCAATTTCAGCTGCTCCACCATACTTATTTCCTTCAGCCACGATTACGACACTGAATAATTTCTTCCTGCGAGCTCCTTTCCGTAAAAGGTCGACTAGTTCCTCTATTTTAGAATCTATTTCGGGTATAAGAATACAGCCAGCTCCGCTGCCGATGCCAGTATTGAGGGCGATAAAGCCGGAGTTGCGGCCCATTACCTCGACGAAAAACAATCTGTTGTGTGAATCAGCGGTATCACGGATTTTATCAACGGCCTGGATAGCGGTGTTAATGGCGGTGTCAAATCCGATCGTTGCATCCGTTCCGTAAAGATCATTATCAATCGTGCCAGGTACCCCAATGATCGGAATATCATATTCTGTGGTAAATACTTTAGCTCCGGTGAAAGTGCCATTTCCGCCAATGGCGACACAGGCATCAATATCAAAAGCCAATAAAGACTCATAGGCCTGCTTGCGTCCTTCCGGAGTCATGAAGCGTTTACTACGGGCTGTCTTAAGAACAGTTCCTCCTCTGTGCATGATATTCCCTACATCTCTAACTTCGAGTCGCTTGAGGTCTCCATCAATCATGCCTTCATAGCCACGGGCTATACCGTAAACGTGCAAATCGTTGAATGCTGCAGTCCTTACTACAGCTCTGACAGCTGCGTTCATACCTGGAGCATCACCACCAGAAGTAAAGACAGCTATTCGTTTAATTTCATTGCTCATTTATCTGCCAATTTTTGTTCGTTTTCCAAATGAAATTCAACCAAATGGTCAATGGGATGTCTTAGAAAATGTCCTGCCTGCATCCCCTGATCGGCTAGGATTACATTTAGTATATCTTGAAAGTAGAAAGCTACCGAGCCGATAAAGTGAATAGGCAGTGTTTGATAACCCTCATATTTCATGATATGCCGACGTACGAAATCTGACAACCCCTTATTCAAGATCTGTCTTATGTGGTGGTGATCCTTGTGTTCAAAAAGGAATTTGGTAAAGGAAGCAATGTAGGCTTGCGGGGCTTCACTACTATAGACCTTGTCCAGGACCTCCGCTCTTCCGCCGGGAATCCATTCGCTAAGGGCTTCGGTCAGGTGCGTAGGTAATTCTCGGTAAAAGAAAGCACTTATTAACAAACGTCCGAGATAGATTCCGCTGCCCTCATCCCCGAGCATATATCCCAAATTCGTGACTTGGTCAGAAATTCGTTGCCCATCAAATAGGCAGGAATTGGAGCCGGTGCCTAAAATACAGACGATGCCAGCTTGATGCCCACAGGTAGCTCTCGCCGCTGCCATCAGGTCGTGTTGTACCTGTATGTTAGCATTGGGGAAGACCTTAGCTAATGCCGTACTTACTATGAGCTGCCGGGAAGTTTCTTGGCAGCCAGAGCCATAGAAATAAATAGCTTTTACCCTACTGTTTTCTCCTTCGTCTACGAAGGCTTTCGACATTTCGCCGGAGATCCGGGAAACGGAGTGATAAACGGGGTTGAAGCCTATGGTTGTTATGCTCTTAAGTTGGTTCTGTTTGACAAGCTTCCAATCTGTTTTGGTAGATCCACTGTCAGCGATCAATATCATCTGAAATGCATTTCAGGCCCTGCAAAGGTAGTGTAAAAAATACACTAAGTAAAACAATTTTTGGCCATTTTATTTAGGAATGAGGGACAAGCAAATTCGATAACTAGCTGTACTATTTTCCGTTGAAAAGGACTGCTAGATATTGGTAATATAACGTCTAGCTCTAGTTTAGAATAGACATTGTATGAAGAAATGAGATACTTTTCTGCTGAGTCTCATTCCATCCCCCCTTAGGTGGTTCATTACTTTAATTATCAAGGCAATAAAAATAACACTTGCGATCCAGAATCTTCCAAAAATGCCCCGCAAGTAAGGGATTATGTGTCTATTAAAAAAACAATAAGTTTCTTTTTTGAATATTGAAACAAAATGTTTAAATTTGTTTGAAGTAAAAACAATTTGATGTAATGAATACACTTTACCATACTTATCAAATGCAAGAAGAATCCTCTTCTCCTTCTACTCTTACCTGGATTTTTAACAACTGGTTTCAATTAATGTGCATAGCCTTGATATTGCATCTTTTATTTAGTAGAGACATCTCTATTCAATTCAATATGCAGTCAGCGGATGACAGGCCGATTGCTTCCCAATCTGCAACTCCGCCTGTAAGCTCCGCAAATGCGGTGGCGGTTCCTACTTCTTACCACACTCATATGAAACCGGAAAAGCCTAAACCTAAGGATAATCGCGGAAACACTTTTGCAAACCTGACTTTTATCCTTAGTCCTGATTATGCGGAACGGAAGAATATCGACCCTCAGATCGTAAGAGCAAAAAAGAAGCACGTTTACAACTATATCAAGCAGTATAAAGAAGTAGCCTTGAAAGAAAAGCAGCAATTTGGTATCCCCGCCAGTATCACGCTTGCTCAAGGTTTGTTAGAGTCGAATGCCGGGGATAGCCGCCTTTCTACGGAATCCAACAACCACTTTGGGATAAAGTGTAGATCAAAATGTAAAGGCTGCACTTGTAGAAACTATACGGATGATGATGTGTATGATATGTTTAGAGTTTTCAATTCCTCATGGGAAAGCTATCGTGAGCACTCTCGACTATTAACTTCAAAGCGGTATAAGCACCTACTGAAACTTAAGCAAACAGACTATAAAAAATGGGCGCATGGCTTGAAGAAAGCAGGTTATGCCACGGACAAACGCTACGCTGAGAAGCTCATCAAAATTATTGAAACCCTAAAACTATATCGTTTAGATCGAGTGTAATTTACCTTTAATACGGTAAAGTAGGGTGGTATCGAAGCGCGTTCGGTACCACCCTAATTATTTTTAGAAAGTATAGTTTCTTAGCTTTCCTTTGATCTTCCGCTTTTATTTTTCCTGACCCAAACTAGAGAAGCTCGTTAGGTTTTGTATTTTCCCTGTCAGTTCACAAAATAATTGTGGAGCATGCAGAAGATTATTGACAGTATTGACGAACTCAGTGAGCGAATAGGGAAGGGGACCTCCTGGCTTACCCTCTTACTCGTTATCCTAGTTTGCTTTGATGTGGTTACACGCTATATCCTGAGTGACACGGCCGCATGGATTATGGAGTTGGAGTGGCATCTATTCTCTCTGATCTTTCTACTCGGTGCCTCCTTTGCTTTCAAACACGATAGGCACGTTCGGGTGGATCTATTCTACGCTAAATTCTCTCCAAGGGACAAGGCCTTGGTCAATCTGATCGGAAACAGTATTTTTCTTATTCCATGGTGCATTGTGATCATTATTTATTCCTTCAATTACGGGATGACTTCCTTTAATGTGCGGGAAACCTCTCCAGATCCTGGCGGATTGCCGGCCAGGTATCTCATTAAATTTGCCATCACTTTTGGAATCATACTGCTACTATTGCAAGCTATAGGGGAGGCCTTGAAGGCTTACCAACAATGGCGTTCACCGGATACCTCTAAGCCAGAATAAGACCATGGAGATACTAGCGATCATTCTATTTGTCAGCATATTTGTCCTTATCCTTTACGGATATCCTGTAGCCTTCACCTTAGGAGGAATCTCTATGATATATGCGCTCTGTTTCTTAGATGCAGGGAGTTTTAGCACGCTGCCCCCGAGAATCATGGGGGTCATGACCAACTATGTCTTGATTGCGGTGCCTCTATTTATATTCATGGGAATCATGCTGGAAAAGTCTGGGCTGGCGGAAAGCCTCCTGGAAACCATGGCCATTCTTTTGGGCAGAATTAAGGGAGGCTTAGCTATTTCGGTAGTAATAGTGGGTGCTCTTTTAGCAGCTTCTACAGGGATAGTTGGAGCTACTGTAATTACAATGGGGTTGATTAGCTTGCCCACCATGTTAAAAAGGGGCTATAGCCCAGAATTAGCAACTGGGACGATCGCGGCTTCTGGCACCCTGGGACAAATAATTCCGCCCTCGGTGGTTTTAGTTCTCCTCGCTAGTGTGTTAAATGTATCGGTTGGGAAGTTATTTGCCGCTGCCTTCTTGCCCGGGGTCTTATTGGTGATCTGTTATATCCTGTATATCATGGTCAAGGCTAGAATTCATCCGGAATCGGCCCCCAGCATACCGATAGAAGAGATTCAAGCCTTTAAGGATAAAGACTTCGTAGCCAAGGTGGTGAAAGCTTTTGTCTTACCTTTTCTATTAATCATTTCTGTTCTTGGTTCCATCTTTACCGGGATTGCGACGCCCACGGAAGCAGCAGCGGTAGGTGCACTAGGTGCCACTCTCTTGACGATATTCCAAGGTAAGTTTAACTTGGAGGTATTAAAATCTGTTCTGACTGAAACAACTCACCTGACTAGTATGGTATTTATCATACTCTTGGGAGCCACTACTTTTACTTTTGTGTTTCGGGAAATGCAAGGAGACGAGTATTTGGTAAATTTAATCAGAGAGGCAGACCTACCGGCAATGGGTTTTCTTTTATTGGTAATGATTGTGGTATTCGTAGCTGGATTCTTTATCGACTTTATAGAGATTATTTTCATAATCGTCCCGGTGGTTGCACCTATCTTTCTGGAGCTGGAAATTGATTTGATTTGGATTGGAATCTTGCTGGCCTTGAATCTTCAGACTTCCTTTCTCTCACCGCCTTTTGGTTTTTCCCTTTTCTACCTCAAGGGGGTGGCTCCGCCTACGGTTACCACCCAGCACCTCTATAGAGGGATTATTCCGTTTGTGCTGATCCAATTGGTGTTTCTAGGATTGGTGATTTTGTTTCCTGAGTTGATTAATCTAATACAGTTTTCACTTTAATCGATCTTTTTGCAAAGTGTACTTACGAGCTCTGGATTTTGGTGTAGAATAGTTTCTCCGTCCATTCTGACCAGGCAGCAGCTCTTTTGCGGTAAGCATCATAAGACGCGTACACCTTGGCTGCAATAGGATCATTGGCAGTCACTTCTTCAATCACCTCTGCTGTGTATGTCCTCAACCGATCAATCACTTCCTGTGGGAAAGGACGAATATCTACTCCATCCTTGATCAAGGTCGCTAATACCTCGGCATTTTTGGTCTCCATTTCACTTAGGACCCAAGTGCTGATCCGCAGCGAGGCGGTACGAAGAATAGCCTGTAAGTCGAAAGGTAAGCTTTCAAATTTTTCTTTATTCACTATGAGTTCCAAAGCCGTACCCATTTCATGCCAGCCTGGGGAATAGTAATACTTGGCAATTTCAGGAAATCCCATTTTGGAATCGTGAAAAGGTCCAATCCATTCTGTGGCATCAATAACCCCTCTTTCCAGGCCCGTATAAATTTCGCTACCAGCTAATAATACCGGTGCTCCTCCCGCTTTTTCCAGAACCTTACCTCCCAAGCCAGGGATTCGCATTTTTAAGCCCTGCAAGTCTTCAATACTGTTGATCTCACGATTGAACCAGCCTCCCATTTGCACGCCCGTATTACCCGCAAGCATTGGAACTAAGTTGAAATCTTTGTAGAGATCTTCCCACATTTCCATACCTCCTCCCGTAAGAATCCAGGCGGTCAATTGCTGGGCATTCATGCCAAAAGGTACCGAACCAAAGAATTGCCCGGCGGGTATCTTCCCTGCCCAGTAATAGGCTGCTCCGTGTCCCATCTCAGCTCCACCATTCCGAACGGTATCAAAGGTCTCTAAAGGCGGCACCAACTCGCCCCCTCCAAATACTTGGATATTGATTCTTCCTCCAGACATTTCCTTCACCAGATCAGCGTAATGTTGACAGGCTTCCCCCAGGATAGGGAAGTTTGGGGGCCAAGTCGTTACCATTTTCCAATTGTACTGTTTGCCACTGATGACGTTCGGCCCTCCCTGTTGATTTTGGGCGATATTCTCGCTCATGAGTGATCGTAGGAAAAGAGGTAGTGAAATGGTCCCTAGCGCCAATCCTTTAAAGAATCCTTTTCTACTTAATTTCATGCTCTAAACAGTTTTGATCGGAAAAGTTTGCTGAATCCTACGGTAGGAAGTTACAATTTACTTTACTCAAAGGTATATCCATTCAGGAAATCTTTCACTTTCATTCTCTTTCTTCCTTGCAGTTGTAACTCTAAAAGATTGATATAGCCATTGACTGTACTAACCTGGATATAGCTCTTATTATCTGAGGAAAAAGTACCTGGAGGACTGGTAGGCATATCCATGGTCATGACCAGCTCACTCTTCAAAATCTTTAGCTGCTTACCATCCAAGGTGGTCCAAGCCGACGGATAAGGACTAAGTCCTCTGATGAAATTATGGACTTCTTCGCTAGTCTGGTTGAAATTGATTTCGCAGGTTTCCTTGAAGAGTTTTGGTGCTTTGGTAGCGGCGGAGTGATCTTGTACTTGTAGTTCAATTCCCCCTTTTTCGATGAGTTGCACGGTTTCCAACACGGCTTCTGCTCCCAGCTGCATCATTTTATCGTGAACATCGCCTGCCGTATCATCAGGACCAATCGGCAACTCTCGTTGCAAAATGATGTCCCCGGTATCTATTTTATGTTGGATGAAGAAGGTGGTCACCCCAGTGGTTTCTTCTCCTCGGATTACGGCCCAGTTGATCGGAGCAGCACCCCGATACTTCGGTAACAAGGATCCATGCAAGTTGAAGGTACCTTTGCTAGGCATGCCCCAAACTAGCTCCGGTAGCATACGGAAAGCCACGACGATTTGCAAATCAGCTTTCAAGGCGGCAAGCGCTTCTAGAAAGGCGGGATCTCTGAGTTTGGTCGGTTGCAAAACCTTGATACCTTGCTCAACCGCATACTTCTTGACCGCGGATTCCAGTAAAACTTTGTTGCCTCTTCCACCGTATTTATCAGTTGCTGTTACTACTCCTGCAACATCATAGCCATTTTCCAGTAAAATTGCCAAGGAGGGTACTGCAAATTCAGGTGTACCCATGAAAACGATTCTCAAGCTCATGTATTTATTTATGATTTAATGAAGTTGCCCACAGCCATTTTCATCAATAGCACTACCCTTGGACAACTTAATTGAGCAAAAGGCGATGATCCGATCGCTTTAGGAGGTGACCAAGAAAAAAAATTTCGTCATTATACAAACAAATACGATCAACACTACATGAAACGCCCATTATTTTTTGCCATTCTATTGATTATGTTCTTTCCGGTTTTGTCCAATGGACAAAGTGTCTTTTTGGAAGGCTATGTTTTTGAGGACGATAACCGCGGATACCTAAATGAGGTACAAGTTAAAGTTATTGATCAAGTTACAGAATCAGTGATTGCCGAGGTCTATACCAATACGGAAGGATTCTTCAAATGCGAAGTGCCTGCTGGCAAAGATCTCTTGATTCGCGCCAGCAAAAACCTATTCTTTCCCGCAGAACTTGTAGAATCTACGCACGACCTGGCGGCAGGGAAGAAGATTTTCCCTAAAATCAAGTTGAAGCGTAGGCCCGGTTACTTGTTGGAGTTGACTCTAGCCGAAACCCGGGCTAAGGCTGATTCGGCCATTTCCATTACAGATACACATATCGAGGTGTATAATAATACCACTCGGGAACAGGAGTTGGATATGCCGATTTACCCGAGCCCTGAGTTTAAATACACTTTGCAAAGGGGAAATCATTATACCTTCTTGATTAGAAAGGAGGGGTACTTCAATAAGCGTATTGAGGCCTATGTGGATGTGAAAGGTTGCATCGTGTGCATTGATGGCGTGGAAGATATTGGCCCTGGCCCTGGCGTATCAGACAATCTTACTCAAGGGTTTGCCATGGGAACCTTATTGGCTAACCTGGAGTTAGAAAAGGCGGGATTGGATAAGGTCATTGCCTTGGAGAACATCTATTACGATTACAACAGCGCAGAAATCCGAGCGGATGCGGCCCTTGAACTAGATAAGGTGATCACCTTATTAAAAGATAATCCGGTCTTAT
This sequence comes from Saprospiraceae bacterium, assembly GCA_019634045.1. Classification (GTDB taxonomy): domain Bacteria; phylum Bacteroidota; class Bacteroidia; order Chitinophagales; family Saprospiraceae; genus DT-111. The sequence goes on along the minus strand of JAHQWA010000083.1, from coordinate 5,675 downwards.
TGATCGAACTAGGGTCTCATACAGATTCGCGAGGACAGAAACGGGACAATCGAAAATTATCACAAGCTAGAGCAGATGCGGCAGTAGAATACATTGCTAAGAATGGAGGGATAGCTTACGAAAGATTATCGGCGAAAGGATATGGAGAGAGCCAATTGGTAAATCATTGTGCGGATGATGTGGATTGCGATGATAAGGAACACCAAGCCAATCGAAGAACCGCACTGAAAATCATTGGCTATGCAGATAGCGACCCGATCGAACGCTTGAGCCTGGGTGATATAATCCGTCAGGAACAGGAGGAAGCCTTGCTTCAGGAGGTGCTGCGTGGGGAGATCGTCTCCGTACCCAACAGAGAAGCGCCAACTCCCCAAAAGACTTTGATGGTGAATGCAACTCCCAAGGGACAAGTGTCCAATCCGAAAACGGAAGTAGTGAAGGAAGAAACCTTCAGTTCAGCTCCCAAGGCAGGGACCACGAGCGCCAAAGTCCTTGAGCAGGAGTTTATGACGATTGAACCTACCTATGAAGGGTATCGAATCGAAATTCTTTCGACTACTGAATACCTTTCCATGGATCATAAGTTATTCAATCAGTACAAAAACATCTATTTGGAAAAGCGTTCGGAAACGCAATACGCTTACTTAATTGGACATTTTAAGAATCAGCCTGATGCTCAATTATACGTTGATGCGCTGCTGTCAAATGAATATCCTCAGGCAAAGGTGGTCCATTATGTAGGTGGTACTCGAAGATAAGACTAGGGGCGCTGGATCGATTCAATGATGTACAGCGGCCGTTTCTTAATTTCGTGATAAATATTGGCCAAGTAGATGGACATGATATAGAGATTCAGGCAGGTCACCGCAAAGAAGATGGAAATGAGGATGACCAAGAAGGTCCAACCCGGTGGGGCTTCCTGGGTGTTGCCGAAAAGGTCCGCTCCGGAGAATTTAAAAACTAGGGCATTCACTACAACCCCAATCAAGAAGGCCAGTGATAAGATGAATAACCAAAGCATTAGGGAGTTTAGGAAGGTCGTGAAGGAAGTGATGGCAATTAAGGAGGTTTTGAAGCGTTCTGAAAAGCCCTCTTCTGCCTCAATAGGTTGACCCACGGATGTTTCGAGATAGGAAGTGTTATACCCTACGATTGAATACAGGGCCTTCATGTATCGCAGGTTTTCGCGGAGCTTCAATAGAGAATTTAGTGCCCGCCGAGAAATAATGCGAGTGGTATAGGCTCTCGCGTCAATTTTCAGGGAGGAGTAATTTCGAAGCAAAAAATAGAAAATGCGGTAAAATACTTGATAACGGAGGCTCACTTTTGGTCCAGTACCACGCAGATATACGATATCGAAGTTTTCTTGCGTTTTCTGAAAGAGTTGAAGAATAAGTTCAGGGTTATCCGCAAATTCTAGTTCGAAAACGATGGTATAGTCCCCATTGGAGCGATCTAGACCTGCGATTATGGCGTGATTTTTGTTAATTGAAGTAGAAAGATTAAGTATAAAGACTTGATTTTTATATACTTTCTCCAATTGTTTAAGCTCATCTCCTAGATTATAACCCGGAAGATTATTAATTAAAATGACCTCATAATCAGAAAAGTTGACGGTCATCAAATCATGAACCTTTTCCAAGAACACTGGCAAACCCTTGATATCCGCAGGTTTCTGAATGACACTAATTAAAGAGACAAAGGTATTGTACATCAGTGATTTACGATCTGTAGGTGCGCTAAATCTAGAGGCAATATAAACATCTAGAAGCTAAAGAGAAGCCTTAGTACGTAGATTACGCTCTTCAAACATTAAATTCCCGAAAAGGGACAAGTGTAAAAAACTGGCAACAAATTATAAAAATTAGCTTGTAACATCTTATTTTCATTGTTTAATATCAACAGCAGGACCTACTATATGCCGAACAATTTTCCATTTTATCAGCAACTCGACGCCATGGACTGTGGGGCAACTTGCCTTCGGATGGTTGCCAGGTATTTTGGACGATACTACTCCCTGGAGTATTTGAGGGAGCTTACCTATATGGGAAAACAAGGTGTTTCTCTCCTTGGTATAAGTGATGCAGCCGAGCATATTGGTATCCAGTCCCTAGCTGTTAAAACCACTTTTGATCGATTAAGTAGAGATATTCCCATGCCCTGTATTGCCCATTGGCGACAGGAGCATTTCGTGGTAGTGTATAAGGCTAATCAGAAATTTGTTTGGATCGCTGATCCTGCCGCAGGTAAGTTTAAGTTGACCAAGGAAGAGTTCTTGGAAAACTGGCTAAGTGACCAGGAAGCAGGGGAGGAGTTAGGGGTATTGCTACTGATGGAAACCACCCCTGAGTTCTATGAGCGCGATGGGGACAAGATTGATAAGTCCGGCTTTAAGTATGTCTTTTCGTACTTCCGAAAATTTAAAGGCCTGATTTTTCAGTTGGTGGTTGGCTTGATCTTAGGCAGTGTATTGCAAGTAATTGCTCCTTTCTTGATCAAGTCCATTGTTGATATTGGTATTGGAAATATCGACCTGACGTTTATCTGGCTCATTGTAGTTGCACAATTGGTGCTGTTTATCACGAATGGTGCTGTAGAACTATTCCGCTCCTGGATATTTCTGCATGTCGGGGTGCGGGTAAACATTAGTTTGATATCAGACTTCTTGATCAAGTTGACCCGATTGCCGTTACGGTTTTTCGATGCCAAGATGACCGGTGACCTAATGCAGCGGATTACCGACCATGAACGGGTCCAACGTTTTTTGACTTCCACTACCTTAGAGTCGATATTCTCTTTATTTACGTTCGTTGTCTTCTCTTTCATCTTGTTCTCCTGGGATACAGAAGTTTTTCTGCTCTTCCTAATAGGAACACTGGCGAATTTAGCTTGGGTGTTCTTTTTCCAAAAACGACGGAGAGAGTTGGATTATAAGCGGTTTGATCAGTCGGCCGAGAATCAGGGAAATCTGATCGAAATGATCAGCGGCATGCAGGAGATTAAACTGCATAATGCAGAGAAGCAGAAGCGATGGGCTTGGGAACGCATCCAGGCTCGATTGTTCCGTACCAGCATGAGTGCTTTGCGGATCGAGCAATTGCAGCGTTCGGGGGCTTCCTTCATCAATGAGACGAAGAATATCTTTATCATATTCGTGGTGGCCAAGGCGGTCTTAGATGGCTCAATGACGCTAGGTATGCTCGTTGCGATCCAATACATCATTGGGCAACTTAATGCACCACTGAATCGCTTTATTGAATTCATTCGCTCTTTACAAGATGCTAAGATTAGTCTCGAACGGATGAATGAGATTCATTCGAAAGAAGACGAGGAAGATATTGAAGATAAAATCACCTTGCTGCCAGAGTTTGGCGATTTGACGATGGATAAAGTTGATTTTCAGTATAGTGGCCCACACTCTCCCATGATATTGAAGAATGTTAGTCTCCGAATTCCAAAAGGTAAGACTACGGCTATTGTAGGAACCAGTGGTAGCGGTAAGACGACCATTCTGAAGCTCTTACTTAATTTTTACACTCCAAGTGATGGAACCATTCGCCTTGGGGACGTAAATCTGAAAAACTTGCACAACCGTCTGTGGAGAAGTAAGTGCGGGGTAGTACGACAGGATGGTTATATCTTTAATGACTCCATTGCTAAGAATATCGCCTTGGGGGATGAAATTGTGAACAAACAAAAGTTACTGAATGCCGTTAAGGTGGCCAACATTCAGAATTTCATAGAATCCTTGCCCTTGGGCTATAATACCAAAATCGGGAGAGAAGGCCTTGGCCTAAGTCAAGGACAACGCCAACGCTTGCTGATCGCAAGGGCCGTCTATAAAGACCCAGATTACATCTTCTTCGATGAGGCTACCACAGCCCTTGATTCGTACAATGAGATGGTGATTATGGAAAACCTGGAAGATTTCTTCCGAGGGAAAACGGTAGTTATTGTAGCTCACCGTTTGAGTACCGTAATGAATGCTGATAACATCATTGTGATAGAGAGTGGAGAAATCGTTGAACAAGGAACACACGAAGAACTTACCTATATACGAGGTGCTTATTTTCAATTGGTGCGGAATCAGTTGGAACTAGGCGCTTAACCCTATGAAGTCATAATTTCTAGCCTTTATGCCATCTGCAAGAGATAATATCGAAATTCGGAGTGAAGAGGTCCAGGAGATATTGGGTACTCCGCCCAGTTGGTTGGTTCGGTACGGGACGACCATTGCCTTGGTGACCATTGTGATTATCGGCTGGATGTCGTACTTCGTTAAGTATCCTGATACGGTAGAAGCAGAAATCAATGTCAGCTCTGTAGAACCACCTCGTCCGATCGTAGCCGATGCTGGCTCATTCATATCTGATATCTTGGTGGCCAATGAAGATACGGTGGAAGCGGGGCAAACCCTAATGGCCTTCCAGAGCAAAGCTAAATACACGGATATTCATATCCTGGAAGATGAGATCGTGGGGGTCAAGGATCTTAATATCGCCACGGTGGAACGCTTTGACCCTCCTAAGGACTTAATCTTAGGGGAGATTCAGGATGCTTTGTATGATTTCTTTGAAAAGAAGGAAGCGTATGAGGTAGGAGCCTCTGGGAAACTACAGAAATTAAGCATTAGTCAGCTCAATCAGCAGATCCGGCGAGCCCGAAATACGATCCAATATGAAAAGCGCAAGAAAGAAACTTTGGAAAAGGAGCTAGCGCTGGCTACTGAAAGATTTGTCCGGGAACAAAATTTATATCAAAGTAGCCGGTCAACCCTGAGCAAGGTTCGACAAGCGCAGGAAGAACAGCTAACCAAAGAGCGACTTTTACAAGGCACAGAATCCAACATTAAGAACAAAGAGTTCGAAATAGGAGCTATCCGCAAGGAGATTGATGGATTTGAAGAAGGGTCCAAGCAAAGCAAGAGTAGCTTAGCTAATCAGCTCAAGGAGAGCTTTATTGAGCTGAGGAATCGTTTGGATGCTTGGAAGAAAGAATACCTCGTGATAGCCCCAATTAATGGCTTAGCGGCCATTCCTATGGGAATCAACGAAAAGATATTTGTCAAGCAGGGGGAAAATTTACTGGTAATTATTCCTGCTGGGAATTCTGGCTTATTGGGTCGCATGGACTTGCCCATTCAGGGCTCGGGAAAAGTTCGATCCGGACAGCGTGTGATCGTTAAATTTGCCAGTTATCCTTTTCAAGAGTTTGGAGCTGTGCAAGGAGAGGTGGCTCGGAAAGGAAAAATTCCTAATAACAATCGGATTCAAATCGAAATTAAATTCCCTGAAGGTTTGCAAACGACTACGGGGAAGATCATCGAACCATCCCAGATGATGTTGGGTGATGCACAAATTATCACGGAGGAAAAACGATTTATTGAATGGGTGTTTGAGCGAGTACGGTGGTCGATAAGTTAGCGCCCTACAAGTCCGATAGAAAAAGCCCGATGGTTGAATTGCACAACCACCGGGCTTTATATTTAGCTCTAATTTTTTTCTTGACTTAGAGATGAATCACTTCATCATAAGCTGCCGCGGTGGCCTCCATTACCGCTTCGCTCATGGTCGGGTGCGGGTGGATAGACTTAATGATTTCATGACCAGTAGTTTCCAGTTTTCTTGCTGCAACTACCTCGGCAACTAGCTCGGTTACATTGTAACCAATCATGT
>JAHQWA010000082.1 GCA_019634045.1 Saprospiraceae bacterium | reverse complement strand
ATTCTCGTTCATGATCTAGCAAATCCAAGGCACCAAATACGAAGAATCGGCCTCGGTTTTCATTGCGGATCACGGTTGGATTATGGGGGTGAAACGGCCAAGCATTGATATTCACGGCCTGGAAATTGACCGCATCCCCTTGACGGCTGGTAATGCGGCGCGTCCAACTGGTGCCTGAATGCGCTCCTAGGTACCAGACATAGGCACCGTTCAGATCGACTTGTGGCATGGATTTCCCAATAACCTGCCCGGCAGCACCACCGAGGACCGGTTCGGCGTCAATCGTAAACTTGTCGTTGTCCTCATTATTTGGCCAGCGAGCTAGATCTAATAATTCATCGTTATAGTATACGGCATCTCTGGAGCCTTGCGAGAGCACTACACTGGTTCGCCAAATATTCCCAGTATGAAACGACCAATCAGCCACCTGCTCCGTAGCTCGGATCCAGACCTCATCTTCTTGATAGTTACGGAAAGTGATAGGGTCCGCTGAGTTGCCATTTCGAACAGTAGTCAGCGTTTCTCGATAAGTACCCGCCATGATATAGCATACGTCACCAGGGAACATCACCGAGGCTGCCTTGGAGAGCGTTTGAAATGGACTGGCTAGAGAGCCATCATTAGCGTCATCCCCACTTTTCGACACGTAAAAATCAGTAGCTGAGAGCGGGGCATAAGCAAGAAGCAGTAATAAGAGTACGGACAAATTTTTCATACGACCAAAATACGTATTGGTCGCTTTCGATTTTGGCTTAGGAAAACATCATATGTTGCAATTTCTGCCACAAATGGTTATACTGCTGCCAAAGAGGTTTGAGATTTAAATCATAGCAATGTCGTCTATTCATATTACGCCCTGCCAGCCAGAAGAAGTGCCCATACTAAGACAGATGGCTGAATCCACATTCGTCAAGGCCTTTGGTGCACAAAACACTCCAGAAGACATGGCAGAATATACTGCTAAAGCTTTTTCTCTTGCTACAGTGCAACAAGAGTTTGATCAGCCCGATTCGTATTTCTTTTTTGCCAAAGAAGGGGACCGACCCATTGCTTACCTAAAGATTAACTTCAATCAAGCTCAATCCGACTTACGAGAAGCAAATGGTATGGAAATCGAACGGATTTATGTCGAAGCCGGATATCAAGGCCGCGGTATCGGGGCCCAGCTTTTTGATTATGCCTGGGACATAGCGCTTCAACGAGCAATGTCTTACGTATGGCTCGGCGTATGGGATAGAAACCCGGGAGCCATACGTTTTTACGAGCGACAAGGTTTTCAGGCCTTTAGCAAACACACCTTCCACCTTGGACAGGATCTACAGACCGATATCTTGATGCGGCGGGAGGTGCTTAATGCTGATCAAACAAAATAGGATTGCCGTCAGGGTCGGTCACCATAAAATTGCAAGGGCCTTCTGTCTTATCCATTCCTGAGGCCATATCAATCTTGACCTGCTCTTCCATCAGCTTTTTGTGGATCGCCCTAGCATTAGTTGGATTATAAGTCATGGTATTTTTGGGAAACATGCCTTGGAACAGTCCTATTTTATGGTCCCCATTTTTCAATACCATCCACTTTTGCTCTACACTTCCCGCTCCGGGGAGTTGTTCAAAGCCCAGCTTCTTATAAAAGGCGCAGGAAGCGGCTATATCTTGTACACTCAGGGATAAATAACTTGTACCAAAATCCATTTCGTTTGATGTTTTTGAGGTGAAAGAATAGCACAGCAGTACTAATCCCAGCAGTGCTGTGGTTAAAACTAAGACTTTTCTCAATTTGAATTATAACAGTTGAATAGGTCCTAAACAATGAAGATCAAATTGCTCCCAACCAATCTCTTCCGGCCCTCTAAGGAAGGCCTCCACTGCTGGAAAATGACGGGGCATATAACCAGTCTCCGGCAGTCAAATACAATAGAGGAAATCTTCTGAGTCATTGGCCTTAGGTTAGGAGATTGGTAGGGCTGTCGAATGTCGAATCTCCGTCATCACAAAAGAGCTTTGCACTTTTCCGATATTTTCTAGTGCGGCTAGTTTTTTGGATACAAAGTGCCGATATACGTCCATGTCCTTGATTACGACTTTTAATAAATAATCAAACATGCCTGCGATGTGATAGCATTCTACAACTTCTTCCAGGCAAGTCACCTCCTGTTCAAAGCGTTCGAGAAAATCTGCGTGATGCACTTTTAGGCTAACCGTACAAAAGACCACCATTTGCAGACCAATCTTCTGCCGATCTAGAATAGCAGTGTATTGCTTGATAAACCCTTCTCGTTCCAACCTTTTCACTCTTTCAAATACTGGCGTATTGGTCATATGGAGTTGATTGGCCATTTCCTTGATCGTTACTTTGCCATCAAGCTGGAGCATTTTCAAGATACGGCGATCCATGGCATCCAATTGTTCGAAATCCATAGCAGATAAATTTTCTAGCTAACAATTCGAAAGCACCTCACAAAAGACACTTTTTCTATCCAAGAGTAAATTATAGATTTATTTTCTTCTCCTATTAATATGTGTAGACTTATTTTCTATCCAACAGTAACTTTGCTCTGAACTTCATCTACTTATTCCATACAAATCCAGAGCTGAAATGAAAAAACATACCTATCAACCAGAAAGTCTTATGATGTCCTATGGCTACGAGCCGGGGCTATCCGAAGGGTCGCTGAAATGCCCTATTTTTCAAACATCAACCTTCGTATTCAATACGGCGGAAGAAGGAAAAGCCTATTTCGAATTGGCCTACGGATTACGAGAAAAAGAAGCCGAGGAGCAACAAGGGTTGATCTACAGTCGCCTAAACAATCCCGATCTAGAGATATTGGAAAACCGGCTTTGTCTGTGGGATCAGGCGGAGGATTGTGCCGTATTTGAAAGTGGGATGTCTGCCATTTCCACTTGTTTGTTCGAATGTCTATCGAGTGGGGATTTGCTGTTGTATAGTAATCCTTTGTATGGCGGGACGAGTCACTTCATCAGCGAAGTACTCCCCAAATACGGCATTCACACCCTAGGGTTCTCACCGCATCAATCACCGGAAGAAGTTCAGGACTTAGTATCCAATCACGAAGCAGCTGATCGCTTGGCCTTGATCTACATCGAGACCCCCGCCAACCCTACCAATCACCTAATTGATATCGCTGCTTGTGCAGAGATGGCACAAAGCTTCTCGACGGCTGACAAAAAAGTACTTCTAGCAGTCGACAATACCTATATGGGGCCCCTTTGGCAACACCCGCTACAACATGGGGCTGACCTGGTCTTATATTCAGCTACCAAATATATCGGTGGCCATAGTGATGTAATAGCAGGTGCTTGTTTAGGTTCTGCAGCCTTGATTCAAAGGATTAAAACCCTTCGCACCTTTCTCGGCAATATGGCGGGCCCCTGGACCGGTTGGTTATTGATGAGAAGTTTGGAGACGCTAAAGGTCCGAATGGATCAGCAGGCGACTAATGCTAAAAAAGTGGCCGAATACCTCACGGATCACCCTAAAATTGAAAATATTTTTTATTTGGGGAATTTAGGCCCGCAGGATGGAGCTCAATATGACATTTATCAAAGGCAGTGTCTCTCGGCCGGAGCTATGCTCTCATTTACCTTGAAAGGAGGTGAGCAAGAAGCCTTCCAATTCTTGAATGAGTTGCGTTTGGTCAAACTTGCGGTGAGCCTAGGAAGCACGGAGAGCCTGGCTCAGCACCCGGCGAGCATGACGCATGCTGGCGTTCCTAGAGCTGATCGAGAGACTCTGGGCATTACTGATAATCTCGTACGATTGTCTGTTGGTGTGGAGCATTTTGGAGATCTAATCCATGATCTTCAGCAAGCCCTGAGCAAGGTCCAAATTTCAGAAAAGAAAGTAGCTGCAAACGTTTTGTTATAGCGGTAAAAAGGGGGGCTGGATTGATTTAGATATAATAATCTGCATAAGCGGCACGTTATTAGTTGCGATAGATATATATTTATTTCCTATATAAAATTCAAACTAGCATGACACAAGGAAGAAAATATGATCCATCCCCTCTTTCTTCAGCCGCTGCCAGCACCGATAATTGGTTAAGTCCGAATCCTGCACGCGGTCCTGAGAAAACACTACTTGATGATCCTAGATGGTTTGAGGATGAGCACGAAGTGACCTCAGCCAGCAATTTCGACCACCTACTAGTATTCGGCCTGATGGCTACTGTTCTTCTGGGCGTACTTCGCCTAACTGGATTAATCTAATCTCATCGGAGTATCTGCTAATCACACACGACCTAATAACTTCCTACCCAGATTATAATCACAGCAGATCCGAAATTACCTTTACCCTATTCTCAACCCCCGTTTTACGTTCATCTGTACGTTATTTTTTGGCTAGGCCACTTTCTGCCACTAGCAATAGTAGTGCATACTGTGTGCCCTTGTAGCCATCCTTATTGGCCCACCATTCCAATAATGAATGGGCGCGTCCGCCTTCGCCTCCGCGACCAATCGTCACGGCAGGGATGCCTTTGGCGATCGGGATGTTGGCGTTGGTAGAGCCGCGGGTGGGGCGTGGCGTCACGCCAAAGGAGCGGGTGGCGGCAGCGGCACGCTGTATCAGCGGAAGGTCAGGTGATAATTCGCCAGATGGGCGATCGCCAATCATCTCGACCTTTAGACTGATCGGACGTCCTCCTTGTCGCAATTGGTTTTGTTCATCCAAAGCCTTCTGCATGGCATCCTTAAGGATCTTGTCCATGTCGTCTAATCGGCTAGGGTCAATGGAACGGATATCGATCTCCATCCAGGATACGAAGGGGATGGAGTTGACGGAAGTACCGCCTCCGATTCGGCCAACATTGTAACTCGTACGGGGTCCTGAACTTACATATTCATTGGCAGCATTGACAAAATAATGAATCCCCGCTCCTAGCGCATGATGAGGATTGGCCAAACCAAATGCGCCCCAGGAGTGTCCCCCTGGGCCTCGGAAAGACACACCAAAACGATGCGAACCCAAACCTTTATAATTAACCCGACCGAGATTACCTCCATCGATCGAAATCCAGGAGTCGATCTTTGGTCCTTTATCACTAAACAAGTGCTTTACTCCGCGCAAGTCACCTAATCCTTCCTCCCCTACTGTCCCGATAAAAAGGACATCTGCTTCTGTCTGTAGGTCT
>JAHQWA010000081.1 GCA_019634045.1 Saprospiraceae bacterium | reverse complement strand
TACCTCAAAAAGGCTCTCCTCGGCATTCTCGCCTTCTGCGGTGAAAATCTTCTGGTAATCTGGCATTAAGGCGTATTCTTCGGACTGAATGACCTCCAGCAGAAGCGTTTCCGCCTCGCCAAACTCCTGTAGCGTCAAGTGTACTTTGGCGAGTAACCCTTGAGCAGCTCCTTTGGTCGCCCGCCCCAATTCTTGGCTCGGGTATTTGGACTTTAGGGGGAGCTGGTCGATAGCATCCCTTAGATCCTGCTTAATCAAAGCATAGATATCAGCTGCGGGGACTCGCTCTTGTTCAAACTCACTAGCCTCCAACGGCTTGGTGATCAAGGGGAGATCGCCGAACCAGCGCACCAAATTGAAATAGAAATAGGCACGCAGAAATTTGCATTCTCCTAGTAGTCGAGATTGCAAGGCTTCATCCATCTCAATATTGGGGATGTTTTCCAAAGCCACATTCGCTCGGTAAATCCCTCGATAGTAACCACTCCATACGGTTGCTGGTGCAATATTGCTGGCATCAAAAGTGAAATCGTCAATCTCCTTCAAAAAGGAGGCATCATTGACCGTACTCCCCTTGTCCGAGTCATCAGAAATGATGTCCGTCATCCCGATAAAACTAAACACATGTACTTCCCAGGCGCGGAGATGTTCATATACGGCATTGGTCCCCCAAACGGCATGTTCTTCCGTTTGGAAAAAGTTATCGGCCGCCAAGCTTCCTGGTGAGGTCTTCTCCAGAAAATCCTCGCTGCAACTGACGAAAGCCAGGGCGAGAAGGGCAATGAGGGTAATTTTATTGATATTCATAGCAGAAGATTTCTAATTAGAAGGAAATGTTCAGTCCCACCGTATAAGTTTTCGCAATGGGGTAGATCCCACGATCAATCCCAGATGAAAAAGGACTAGAGGATCCCACCTCTGGCATGTAGCCGGAATAATCCGTCCAGGTGATCAAATTTGTACCGCTAACGTATACTCTGAAGTCCCGTAAGCGCAGCTGTTGCAACCATTGATTGGGCAGCGTATATCCCAGTTGTATATTGCGGAGGCGCACGAAGGAGCCATCCTCTATGAAGCGATCAGAGGGAATGTAGTTGTGGCCACTATTGGTAACGCGAGGCTCAAAATTGCTGGTTCCTGGTCCGGTCCAGCGGTCCAAGAAGGAATTTTCGAAATTGTATAAGCCGAAGCGGGCGGCCTTTTTGGAATTAAAGATCTCATTCCCACTTTGTCCATTGAATTCTATGGCGAGATCGAAGCCCTGATAGGCAACAGTAAGGTTAAGTCCGTAAATAAAATCTGGAATGGGATTTCCTAGGAAGGTCCGATCATCATCTGTAATCACTCCATCTCCATTGGTATCTTCAAAACGAAGATCTCCTACCCCACCCTCACTTCCTCTGCGCGGCAAATTCCCTAGCTCCTCTTCATTTTGAAACACTCCTGCTACTTTCCAACCGTAAAAGGAACCGATGGGTGCCCCAATGATCGTCCGAGTACCTAGCCAACCGCCGAAGCCCAGTCCTCCGCCAAAGATATCCTCGCGCCCTCCTCCAATGGATAGCACCTCATTGTTAACCGTAGATGCGACTACATTAATGCTGTACTCCAACTGCTTTCGACTTTCCCGCCAACTTAGATTAAAATCGAATCCGCTATTGCGCATCTCGGCCGCATTGACGACGGGGTTTTGTTCTGAACCTATGTAATCAGGGATAGGTACCGCCGCCAAAATATCGCTGGTGGTACGAGAGTAATAGTCGATTTCCGCACTAAGTCGGTTGCCCAAAAGGCCAAATTCCACGCCAAAATCAAGTTGTGTGGTCTCCTCCCAACGCAAATCTGGATTGGCCAGGTTTAGCACAGCCGCTCCATTTTGAACATTATCCAGGTTTTCGTCTGGACCAAAGATCACATTGAGATTACTCGTTACTAGCGGAGAATACCGGAAGGTCCCAATTTTTTCATTACCTACCTGTCCCCAGCTCCCTCTTAGCTTTAGCCGACTAAAGGCCGTCTGGCCTTCCATAAAAGACTCACCGGTCAAATTCCAGCCTAAGGCCACAGAGGGGAAATAACCAAAGCGATTATTGGCCCCAAACTTGGAAGAACCATCCGCCCGATAGGATACCGTCAGCAAGTAGCGATCCATCAGGGTATAATTTAGACGAAATAGGTAGGAAAGTATGGACCAAGTATCAGCAGAGTTGCTGACCGTACTCGTGGTCTCATCCCCAGCGTTCAAAAAGAAAAAGGACTCGTCTTCTCCAATCAAATTCAGCCGACTCCCGGAGATTTGCTCAAAATCAAAGGCTTGAGAGGTTATTCCACCCAATACATTGATGCGATGATCCTTCCATTCCTTCTGGTAGGTCAGTGTATTCTCCCACAACCAACTTCTGGAGGTGGTATTCCCGACGTTTAACCTGGAGTCTTGATTCTGTTGAATGGCAGATACTTCAAAGACTGGAACAAAGGATTTGTTCTCGCCTTTCGATAGATCCAAGCCTAGGTTAGACCTAAAAATAAGCCCTTCAAAAGGCATAATATCCAGGTAGATATTTCCGACGCCACGGTAGGAAAGGCTATTACTATTGTTATAAAAAAAGGAGGCCTCAGCATTTGCAGTGGAGGAAATTTCAGCAGACAAAGGGGAAAAATTTCCTAAGCTATCGTATACAGGTGCAATCGGACTAGAGCGGTAGGCGGTAGTCAAGACGCCCGGGCCGTTCTCACTTTCTGTGTAAGTTAAAGCGAGGTTATGCCCCCAGCGCATGTACTTCTTTAGTCGGTATTCATTGTTGATCCGAATCGTAAATCGTTCATAGTCTGATCCTCGAATGATCCCTTCCTGGGCAAAATAGTTGAAACTCACATTGTAGATCATGCTTTCTGTTCCACCATTAGCTCCCACCTGCACATTCCGTATCGGTGCCGATTGAAATATCACATCCTGCCAATCTGTACCCTCACCGAAGGAGCCAGGATCACTATATCGCTCTCCCCCTCCCTCATTAACGCTAAGCTCATTGACCAGTTGAGCGTATTCCGCGGCGTTTACCAGGTCAAGCCGATTAGCTACTTCCTGTACCCCGTGGTAGGCTGAGACAGATATCGTGGCATCCCCTCCGACTTTTCCTTTCTTCGTGCTAATAATGATTACGCCATTCGCCCCCCTAGAACCATAAATGGCGGTGGCAGAGGCATCTTTCAAAACCTCCAAAGACTCGATATCATCTGGGGCCAAAAAAGAGATGTCATTCAATAACATCCCGTCTACCACATAGAGCGGAGAAGCATCATTGAAAGTGCCAATTCCTCTAATTCGGACAATGGCTCCTGCCCCGGGCCGACCGGAAGCCGGCGTAACTTGTACCCCTGCTACTTTCCCTTGTAAGGCTTGTTCCACATTCCCGGAAGGAATGCGTTGAATCTCCTCCGCATCTAAGGAGGAAATCGAACCCGTTAGATCGCTCTTCCGCTGTACTCCATACCCTACTACTACCACCTCTTCCAATACGTTGTCATTCTGCATAACAAGCTGAAATACAGTTTGGCCATTGAGGGGGAGATTAATCGTTTGATAGCCTACGTATGAGACGACTAGACGTTCTGCTTCATTAGGCACGTCTAATTCAAATTGGCCATCTAAATCCGTAATCGTTCCTGTTGCTGTGCCCTCTACCAAGATATTGACGCCCAGCAAGGGTTCGCCCGTATCTGCCGCTGTTACAGTCCCACTAATCGATATTTGAGCCGGAAGCTCGATACCTAGCAGAAGTAGGGCGGGCAGGATGAAAAACCTGAAACAATATTTCATAAACCGTGATTTTGTTAAATTCGAGCAGATGCTAAGCTCCACTTTAGCCTTTTGTGCTCATCTAAAAATAGATGTAGCCTTTGATCTGCTCAGCAGGCAATTAGTTGACTTCAACTGCTGTATAATGTCGAACAGATACTGGGAGAAAACGGATTTCCTGCGGAATGTGGAGGGAGTCGAGCATTCGCGTTCGCATCTCTACTTTCCCATTCTCGTCCACCTGAGGTTGATGTGGAAAAAGCTCCACTCTTTGCGAAAGATTAGCCGTAAAACAGACCCACAGGATCAGCAGGAACCCAGATCTCCTCTTAGATTTGTTCATAGTGTTCGTTTTAGCTTAACTTTCGTCCGTCAGCCATCCGCCGGTAAACCCAGCTTTTCTCAGCCCCTCCTGGATGTAAGGGTTTTTCTTCATCGTTTCCCATAGTAAGCCTGATCTATGGTTCTCAATTTGTATCAGGATCGGCCCTTGATCAATGCCTAGATAGTCGTAATCGAACCATCCTTGTTTATTACCATCACTGAAGGTGTAACTGAGATTAAAGGCATCTTTAAAGCCATATTCTCCCACCAGTTGGTCATAATGCTCATTCCACATGTACTCCAAGGCAGGTATACAAATCTCCGGGGCAAAGGGTACAGAACCGCCGGCAGCAGTAGGTGCAATGGTACCATCATCATTGACATGGCGACTCGAAGCCCCTCGCGCCCAATAGGTTCGGAATTGCACTTCTTGATTACCTACCATAGCTTTTCGGGGTTCGCCCCTAGGTCCATCTGAGGCTGTCAAGCCCCATTGATTGGGTCCATATCCAGCAAACCCACGTGGGTTATCGATGCAGTATTGACGATTGGCATAGGTGGCGCGCCGAGAGTTTTCGAAGTAGTCAATCCCTTTTTCTTTCATAAAAGGATCGTGTATGCCTCGAAAATCGATGAACATATGGCTATACTGGTGTCCAAAGAGTGGACTGAAATTCACATGCTCTTGTTCCTTATAGTTATTCCATTCATAAGTGGAGCACCACTTTTCCCAGGTATCCGGGGAGATAGGGTGCGTGGGAGATCCAATGGCCATAATTAATAGAACCATTGCCTCGTTGTACCCTCTCCAATCGGCGGGGATGTAGCCCCGTTCGGGGCGCCAGCCCATGGAAAGGCGAGTGGAGTCATTGATCGCCCAATCCCATTCTACCCGGCGATACAATCCATCTGCTAATTGGCGAATCTCATGTTCCGCTGGGTTATCTTGGTCGAAGTAACTCATCGTACTCAATATCCCTGCCATTAACAGGCCCGTATCAATAGTAGACAGTTCTACTCGCTTATAGCGCACTGCCTCATCTAGGGTGAGGAAATGGTAGAAGAACCCCTTGTAGCCGCTTACACCGACACTATCAGGGCCTTGTGGCAAGTCCGTCAAAACGCGTAGCGTACTTAATACCCGTTCAGCAGCTTGTTCCCGCGAAATATAGTTTCGTTCTACCCCTACCAGATAACTACTTAGACCAAAACCTGTGGCGGCAATACTGGAGAAAGTGCGGCTTGGATATCGGTCTAGGATCTGATAATTGGTGGAATCTGCTATATCCCAAAACCAGTTAAAAGTGCGGCGCTGCAGTTCCTCTAAGCTAAAAGCATTCGGGTCTTCCTCTGTTGTGTTGGGAAGCTGCTCCTTGCAGCCAGAGCATATAAGTAGTCCTAGACAACAAGCTAGGTATGCAAGTCTCATATCGTTAGGTGATTTACAAACTTCTTCGAATCAATTCAAAGGTGGAAAGAAGAGGTGAACCGGTGGTCCACCTCCTGGACTTTAACACTTGATCAGCGTCTCATATGCTAGAGACTATACAAATTACTGTTTCACGAATCTTGCGTTAGCAGTTAACTTACCTTCTTGATTATAAGCAGTTAACAAGTACATACCTGGCTCAAGGTGGTTAACATTTAATTGCAGTTGTTGCTGTCCGTTTATTTGGATCATACCTCTACTACGTCCCATCATATCGTGGATCTGGAAAGAAGAGATATCGGCCGTATTTTCAATGCGAAGTAGCTCTAAGGCTGGATTTGGACTCACCTTGAGTTGCTCTACTCTGATGGGATTAAATACGCCGTCGAGCAGATTACAATTCGCATCCCCGATGACGATATCGTCAAAATAGTAGGTCTTGTCCTCACTCGGAATCCCTTCAAAATTGAAGATCAAGGTCATGCGCTCATGTTGAGCATCATCTTCCAAAACCGCCGAGAAATCCCAGGTCAATTCTTGCCACGCTCCGGGCGTCGTGAAATCCGCAAATACATCCCCGGAATTCGGGGTATCAATACCGCGTTCCATCTTCATTACGATCTGTGCTTCAATATCCATCCAGACCTTCATCCGAACCGTTTTATTATCGACTGGAAGCTGCATGGGAGCCGCAGGATCAGCGAACATACCCGCAAAGTTTTGGGTGGCATCACTAGACTCAAAGAAAAAGCCAACATTGTCACTGGGGTTAATCCCGGATTTATCAGGATTCTCAATGATGGCGAATTCTGTATCATCCCCAGAACCGTTGGCGAAATAGCGCCAATTGGTCAAGGAAAAGTCTGGAGACTCAAAGTCAGTGATGCAGGCCGTGAATGGCAGACGACGCCACTCCACATCATCGATATAGTAAACATCTTCTACGTCCGAGACCTGAGCGAAATTGAAGAAGATGACCAGGCGCTGATGATCCGCTTCTGCTTCTGAACTAAAATCAATCAGGTATTCCACCCAACCTTCACTAGCTGTTACGTCACTTACTATTTCTATTGCTGGGCTAGACCCACCTTCTAGCTTAAAACCTAGCGGTACGATTTTAGGAGACCAGATCTTAACCGCCAGCTGATTATTGATAGATAGATCTAGTGCCTCACCATAGTTGTACACCAAAGCAGAAAATTGATCCATGGGATCTGTGTACTGCCCTACTTTGTCTAGTGGGTCAGGCTTAATTCCGCCAGGCACTGGATTATTTACTACTTCCAATTGGCCGGCTCCACCCGTAATTTCAGCATTTCGCTGACAAGAAAAATCGTCCACTATATTGGCAATCGGTTCTACCCCTTCACAAGGATCCACCGTGGCTGAACCTTGGCTCAAGTTGTCAAAGAAATACGTATTGCTGGAAGGAGTACCAGGATCGAAGAGTAGGCTGAGCTGTTGGAAGTCAGTGATGGTAGAAAATTCATCAAAATTAAAGTTGAGTTCCGTCCAGGTTTCTGTTTCTGTAATGTCTCTAGTCACTTCCTTGGTGCCTTGAGTTGGGCTTTGCAATTGCAAGGTGATAGAAGCAGCCCCTGCCGGAGCCCACACTTGTAAGTTAAGCTGTGAAAAGGCAGAAAGGTCCAAGCCATTGGTTAGTAAGCCAGTCAAGGTACTGAAGTTGGAGCTTCCTTTTGTATAAGAACCAATGTCTGCACTAGTATTAACGCCTGAAGCATCTGGGTTACTGATCACTTCGAAGGTGCCATGTAGATCCGTATTCCCGGAGAGGGGTTCCCAGAAAAGCTGTGCTCCTCCCTCGAAGTCTTCCAAAACCTGTCCACTTGGAGCTTCACTCCATACAATATCATCAATATAGTAGATATCTCCTTCTTCCGGATCCTGTCCTGCATTGAAAAAGAACACCAGAGCGTTGTGACTTGCACCCGCCTGATCACTGTAATCAATTGTGTATTCTACCCACGTATTTAGGGTTTCTACTTGTACATCCTTTTCGACCGCTGGAGAACCTCCCCGTTCTAGTTTAGTCAAGAATCGACCGGCTTTGGGAGCCCACAGTTTAAAAGAAAGCAAACTGCGTTCCTCCAGCGGAAGAGGGCCGCCAAAATCCATTACTAAGGCATGAAAGGTCCCTCCCGTGTCAGTGTATTGACCTACTTTCGTGCTGGTATTGATTCCACTAGCATCAGGATTGTCTATGGCCACAATATCTAGATAACCTGGGTTCCCGTAGGTAATGTTTCGCTGGCATTCGAAATCGTCAAAAATACCATCCATCGCCACGGTCCCGGCACATTCATCGGCCGCTTCCACTGTAAGATTATCAAATAGATAAGTATCGCTACTCGGTCCATTTCCGGGATCAAAGAACAAGATGATCTTATTTATGGTCGTAAAATTCGCAGCTGCACTGCAATCGAAACTATACTCAATCCAGCGATTGGTAACCGAGATATTCTGTCGCAATTCCAATGCTTCTCCATCTCCTTCCAATTTAAAAAGGAGAGAGGTGGCAACCGGTGCATTTACCTGAATTTTGAACTTATTGTCCGTCGTCAGGTCCATCGGATTATCCATGACAGCGATCAGGAGGCTGAAGGCACGACCTTCTTCCTTCATGTAGGAGCCACAACTATCACTACGGTTGATCATTAAGGGGTCTTGGATAGTGTCGCCCACGGCGGGGTTTTCAACGACGGTAAATACTCCATCACCGAAGCTACCATTCCAGGGTAAGGAAGCTCCATTTTCAAAGTCTTCTAAAACAGTCTGTCCCGATATAAGCGTAAGGGAGCAGACTACAAGCCATACAGTTTGTAGAGATTTCAATAGCATCTTCTTTGTTTTTAGGTAGGGAGAGGTTGTAGCTATTTTGTCCGGATCACCCCGATCCCTCTAGTGTTGAACAATAATTTTACGGGTCACAAGCCGACCGTCTCCGGCCCGGGCTTGTAGCAGATAGAGCCCGTCTGGTAAAGTCGTTACAAGTATCTTAAAAGAAATGGGCGGAAAATCTTGTTCTTGAATCAGTTGACCGTTGGTATCGTACAATCGATAATATCGAAGATTTTGTTGGCTAGTAACCTCTAGTATATCCTTGGCCGGATTGGGAAAGGCACGAAGTCCCACACTTCCCACTGCTAGTGTTTCTACTGAGGTGATATCAGTGGAATCCGGTACAAATCCTATCACATCCAAGGCTGGCTGCACTTCCTCATTCTGCATAAAATTGTCCCAGAGCAATCCCGTGCGATAATTTTCAATCATCCCAATGATGGGACCTTGATCAATCGCTAAATAAGAAGTAGCAAACCAATTCTCCGTGAGATTAAAAGCATCATAAAAGCCATAAACACCCCACAGTCGTTCACCCTGCTCCCGATAAAAATGCTTCAAGGCCGCTAGGGATTCTGTTGGTGTATAGGGCATTGAACTTAAGGCCGCAGTTGGCGTAATGGTACCATTGTCCCGGTTGGGGGAAGCCTCGTGCGCCAAATATCCAAAAGGATTATCGCTAGCGGTCAGTCCCCAACATTCCTCGCTATAGCCCACATAGTTGCTTGTATTTAGAATACAATAGGCGCGATTACTCAGCGTGTGTTTCTTGTTGTGGGTAAAATAGTTGGTATAAGCATCTTTTTTGCCCCTAGGGTCAAAGCCCAAGAATGAATAATGGGCGAAAAACAAAGGGCCACCTCTTAAAGGGCCTACATCCAAGGTGATACCAAAAAAGGTAGTTCCATTGGTATAGTTGCCGCCCGCCCAGCCCGTATCGTAGGCCGTAGCTGGAATAGCGTGGGTAGGTGAAGCAATCGCTAATAAGTAGATAATGAGAGCTTCATTGTATCCCCTGATCGGCAAATTGATCGCAAAGTCATAGTTGGGGGACCAGTGCCAGAGGAGTACACCATTTTGATAAAACCAATCCCATTCTACTGCTTCCCAAAGAGCAGTAATCCGATCTTGTAAGTCTTCTTCTCCTGGAACCGTCTCGTCCAAATATTTGCGAACCGTTAGCAAACCTTGCATTAGAAAGGCCGTTTCCACCAAATCTGCCCCATCGTCTAAGGGGCTAAAGGGAACGGTACGCCCCGTAGCTCCATTCATCCAATGTGGGTATACGCCATGAAAGCGATCCGCACGTTCCAAGAAATCAAGAATCTTTTGCAGTCGGGTGATTCCCTGACCCCTAGAAATGAATCCGCGCTCAATACCTACCAGAATAGCCATCAGACCGAAGCCAGATCCACCAGAAGTAACGGTACTCGTGGTATTTCTCTCCCGAGCCATACCTGAAACCGGATGAGCAAAATCCCAAAAATAGCGGAAGGTATAGGCTTGGACCATCTCTAAAAGAGCTTCATCAGACAATTCAATGGTTTGAGCAGCTACGGTCGAAGAGAAGGCACTTTCATTCAATTGATTGTCCTCCGCCGTTATTTTGTATTGCCACTCCGCATCCTGGCGCCCCATGAAATGAATATAGCTGGTGGAAATGGAATTGATCTTCTTTAGCAGCTGGAAGTTTTCCCCATTATCTTCAGAAACATATATCCCATATTTTCTTACCGTTGGCTCTGCATTGGGTGCCCATTGTAATTCTACGTGGCTATCATATCCAGTTGCTACCAAATCAGTAGGGGCAGCGACTTGGGCAGAAGCTATTTGTAGCGAAAGCAGCATCCAAACACAACTCAAGCTGAAGTAAAAACGGCTATACATATGATTCATTAAGATTTTTGCATTTCAACCAAATCATTATTTGATTATTGCTTCAATTGCAGGATAAAAGTAGGCTCATTAAGTAGTTCCTTCCAAATAAAACACCTCACCATTACTACGCCAAAGGAATAAATTCAGGGTATTTTGCCCGAAAACGGTTAAAAAGTAATCAAATACTCACTGAGTTTGTCCTCGTTGGGTAATTGAAGTTTCTTTCTTAATCGGTAACGCTTATTCTCGACCCCTCGGACAGAAATGAAAAGCAAGGGAGCAATTTCTTTGGAGGAGAGGCTCATTCTCAGGTAAGCAGCAAGGCGAAGATCACCGGTAGTAAGGGAAGGATAATGCTGCAAGAGGCGCCGAAAGAATTCCTGATGCACTTCATGAAAACTTTCCTCGAATAACTCCCAATCTTTGCGGCTGTGCAGCTGATCATTGATTAGTCGAATTAGACTATTGTACTTAGGTTCTGGAAATTGGGTCCCAACTTCTTTCTTAATGTGTTGCAGCCCATCTTTAATTTTTAGCAGCGTTTCGTTTTTCTGTACCAGATTAAAGGTGGAGTTGGCCATCTCCCGGCTCTTGTTTTGCAGATCGAGTTCCAGTCGCTCATTCCTGGCCTGAATTTTTTGCTGATGTAATTGTCTTTCTTTTTCTGCCTCTAATCTACGCCTTTGGTTCGCCAGGCGGCGATGATGCCAACGCCTCAGCAAGAGCAAGAAGAGTATAAAGGTCGCTAAAAAGAGTATTAGTGACCAGTTCGTTTGATACCATCGGGGCAAGATCTCAAATGAGAAGCGGGTGATGTCTGGCGTCAAATCTGATTTCAGTTCGAAAGTATATTCTCCCGGAGGTAAATTATTAAACTCCCTACGGTTAGCGGATTCCCAGGCCGACCAGTTAGGGTAAATAGGGTCTAGCCGGTATCGGAACTGTACCTTTTCGGTAAATACTGGGCTAGCATAAGAAAAAGACAGATCATTCCAGTTTGGATCTATTTGAAAATCTGCGGCCGTAAGATCAAGTAGGGAATCAATAGGATAGTTCGAATATTCTATTGCTCGAATAATGGGTGCCAAGTGTTTTGGAGTAGGAAAAGCATCTTCATCCCGCAGTAATATATACTCATCTTCGGCACACAGTAGATATTGTTTTTCATCCAAAGGCAAAATGCGCACCTCCCCTACTAAAAGAACCGAACTCAATTTTTGCCTCAGCCTATTCCCATGCCACCATTCCAATTCGCCATCCAGAATTTTGAACCAATCTTCTCCAGCCCCTTCCACGATCAAGGAATTTGGCGTAATAGCTACCTCATATATTTCGCTGCATTCCTCAAGCGCAAACCCATTCCATTTCCAGTAGGCTTCACCAGAACGGAGGATCACTTTCTGATCCACCTTAAACAAATCCAGATTAAACTCTGTAGCTAGACCTTCCTCTTTAGTAAAACTTTGAATATTGGTAATGCGAGAGAAGGTGGAATCTATTTCTGCCCGCTTGATACCCCGATAAGGATGCAGGAGCCAGAAGTGAGTCTCATCTTCCTTGACGACCTTTTCCACCGGTTCGTTAAGTCCTTCAATTTTCCTCAGAAACTGCCATTGTCCGGTGGATTTATTCTCGTAATAAGCCAAGCCAGTATAGGTACCTTGCAGCAATCGATTTGTATCCAGCTGTATCGTAGACCATCCCCCGGTTAATTCGCTAATCCTAGTTATTTCTCCTTCTGTAATGTGGAAGGTTCCCAAATTGTGCCCGCAGATAAGCTCGCCTTCAAATTCCTGTAGCTGCCAAACTTGCCCCTGAGAGCCTTCGATAAGTTGAAAGGGTTCATTTACAGTTTGGAAATCGCGATAAAAGACACCATGATTGGTCCCCAGATACAAATGATCTCCAACAATGGTTGAGGCATACAAAGTCCCAAGTTCGCCAGAATTATCTCGCAAGTACACTTCAGCATCGTTCAATACCAACAGGTCAATACCGCTATCGAGACCCGCCCAGACGTTTTTCGCTTGATCTTCAAAAAGATAAAGAATGGTATTGTTTTGAAGGCCCTTAGCCTTGTTCACATGATTACTCAGCTGCCCGTTAACCTCCAACAAATAAACTCCATTCAAAATGCTCCCAATTACGATCCTCCCATCAGACAACTTTCTGCCACAATTGATTTCGTACCGTTTCAAAGACTCATTTAAAGGATGGGGCATGACGCTACATTTACCATCCTTATAGAAAAACAAGCCCTGTAGTCGAGTTCCAATCAAGATGCCCCCTTGGAAAGGCAATAAAAATGAACTCCGCTTTCCTGCCAGGATTTCAGTCCCTTGTAGCGCTTGGTACCCCTTGCTACTACTCCACTCAAACAAAGCTCCATGAATACCGGGGAAAATGATTCGATTACCCACTAGCTGTGCAAAGAGGATATTGGCAGGCGGGCGAATCTCCAACAGATCATCTTTCACCACATTGTACTTATACACCGTCCCAAAGGACTGAAAAAACACCAGCGAATCTCGCCGCAAAATATGCCAGATCTCCTCCGAATGTATGCTCTCAATCGATGATTTTGTGCTAATAGAGTGATAATGTAATTGGCCCTTTGCATCAGCCTTCCAATAACCAAATTCTCCATACCCTCCGACGTATATGCGCCCCTCCTCATCCGACGCCACGGCCCTGACCTTCTGCTTTTCGGGTAAATGGTATAGACTCCAGTCTTGCCCATCGAATTCCAGCATACCGGATGAGTTACCGAAATACAAAAAACCTTGCGGGTGCTGCGTGATGGACCAATTCTGGCTATGGGCTTGGTAAGTGGATTTTTCAAAATTGATGACCTGAGGCACAGCAGCATGGAGACTGCTAAAGCAGATCTGTAGCAAGAGATAGATGGATAAGGAGACCGCTCTCATGGCTGATGGCTTGGTAACAGTTCGAGCTATGTATTGACAACAAAGGTAAGGATTAAGAGATTATTGGGTGAGCGGCAGCCTGACAAGCATCAGATGTACCAAAGACAGCCCTCTCTTACGAACAGCCCCAACCTCATCCGATTCTCTTTTCCTCTGGAATCCCACGTTTGCTCTGAGTAATCTATTTTTGATCAAGAACCTTTAACTTTCTGGAGATGCTCCTTTCCATCCAGTCTTTCAATATTTTTAATCACTACCCAACAAATAGGTGCAAGGAGGACCCTGGAATTAGCCATGCTGCTGTAAAAAAGAGGCAGTAGAAGGACAAAAATCAATCTACAAAGTCAAATTCCTACACTAAGCGAGATTATTGAAAACACAGTGATCAGAACTTCCCCCTCCTAGTCAAAAATTTGCTGCAAAAGTATATCACAAACGGCTGTAGCATCCATCTGTTGGGCAGCTACCTCTTTCGTAATGAAGATAGGCTTATGACGCTCCGGCACATCCACCGCCCCATGCGAACCCTTCACCAAATCCGCACGAAGTGGAATGACATCCATATTCATCCGGAAGCCTAGCTTCTTCTTCAGAACTTTCCAGGCGATACGGGGGTAGATAAAGGATTTATCCGGATCCAGGAACATCTCCGCAGGATCGTAGCCAGGTTTGCGGTGAATTTCGACTTTACGGGCGAAATCCGGTGCTTTCTTGTCATCCAACCAATAGTAGTAGGTGAACCAGCTGTCCGGCTCCGCAACAGCGACTAATTCGCCGGAGCGGGGGTGATTGAGGTGATGTTGCTTCTTGCCTTCCGCATCTAATACCTGGGCGACGCCTGGGGTCTCGGCCAGTAGTGCCCTGACTTTCTCTAATTGAGTAGGATCATTAACATATACATGTGCAATCTGGTGATCGGCCATAGCAAAAGCTTGGCTGGCACCGGCATCTAGCAATTCTAAGCCTCGTTCTATCCGGACTTGAATGAGGCCGGCCCTCCGGAGGATCCGGTTGATGTGAATGGGGCGTGAGACGGGTGTGATGCCATAGCCGGAGAGTACGATGGGTTGAACATCTCTTTGCTCAAAGAACTGGATCAGTTCATAACATAAGGCATCAATTTCTAAAAGATCCTTTTGTACTTGCGGGCTGTTATGATCATACTTCTGCAAGCAGTAATCCAGATGCGGCAAATAGATCAGCGTGAGGGTGGGCTGGTGCTTTTCGAAAACGTGTTGGGCTGCCTGGGCAATCCATCGACTGGATTTGACAGAGGTGTTGGGGCCCCAGAAGCTAAAGAGCGGGAAGGTGCCCAATTTTTCCTGCAATTCATCTCGCAAGGAAGCGGGATGCGAGTAGCAGTCGGGCATTTTACGGCCATCTGCCAGATATTGAGGGCGAGGGGTGACGGAGTAATCTACGGTAGAGTACATATTGTACCACCAGAACATATTGGCGCAAGTAAATTCAGGATTGATCTGCTTGGCCTTTTCCCAAATCTTCTCGGCCTCTACTAGTTTATTGGATTGACGCCAGAGCTTCACTTCGCATTCATCGCGGAAATACCAGCCATTAGCCACGATGCCGTGGTCAGCAGGCGTCTTGCCCGTGAGGTAGGTCGATTGAGCCGCGCAGGTGACGGCTGGCAAGACGGGGTTTATGGTCGATAATTGAGCGCCCTTTTCCATCCAGCTTTTCAACTGCGGCATATGTTCTCCAATCAGATGGCTGCTCAGTCCCACGATATTAATGGCTGCAATTCGTTTCATAGCTATTGTACTTGTGATAATACCCAACGCATTTCTCGTTCAATGGAGTCTCTTAGGTCCAATTTTAGGTCATTGGGTAGTACTTCCCAAGTGTATGTTTCGATCTCAAGGTGTTGGGTAAAGGGAGCCTTCTTCCAAAGCCTAAGTGTTTCCACGATGTCAACCTGGGTTGATTCTAACAGGCCGTAATCCTCAGCAAATATAGGGACATGAAAATGGGTTCTTAGTTCTTGCCAGTTCAAGTCATCGAGCTGTGCCAAACCATCCGCCAAATCGGGATAATAAGCTAAATTCCCGCCTTGGTCCTGCATTGTAACCTGATGCAAATAAGTAGATTCATTAAAGGGACTGAGTTCATCCTTGATTTGTCGGCGTAGACCAGGGACCGGTGGCAGAATAGCTTTTAAGGCCGCACTGATCTGGATCTTACCGGTGCGTATACCCTCCCCCTCTATAGCCTTGATCACCGCGGCTGGAGATTCAAATCCAACGGCAAAATGACAAACATCGTAACATAACTGAAGATGTTCTCTAATATGAAGTTCGGCCTGTGCTAAACTACAGCCGAGTTCAGCAGCTAACAGAACCTTACCTTGCTTCAACAGGTATTCCTGGTAAAAGTGGATGAAGCCAGTAGAATCTTCCAAGATCCCGTCCGGTTCGGGTTCTATATCTAAGTGGAGGCTTTTCCCGTATTTTTCCTTCAAGCGCACCAGGTGAGCAGCTAGCTTAATCATATTTCGGCAGGAATCAAGCTTGGCTTGTTCCAAAGCCGTCGGCGTTTTATGCCAAAACTTATAAGAAAGAGGAGAAGTAGAAACGCCCCCATCTAAGCCATCAGGTAGCAATTCGGCCAAGATGTCAAATAGCCTTTTGCTGTAGGCTAATCTTTCCCTAGTTGTCCAGTCCGGTTGATGCACCTTATCTTTTACCACCGCGAAATGAAATGCCCCATAGGGAAAGCCGTTCATGGTGAACACGTACAACTGATTCTCCGCCAGCCATTGCTTACATGCTGCCAAGTTGGTAGGCTCCGCCAATGCCACACTGCTTTCGTTGGATAGTCTCAACCCGATGCCAAATGGCTGATCAGGGCTTAGAGCTGCCTTTAATGGCAAGCAATATTGCTTTAAGCTTTCGAAGACGGCCGGCCAGGATTCACCGGCGTGGATATTGGTGCAATAACTAAGATGAGCACCATTTTTAAGTTGCATAATGTATAGCTATTTAGGCAGGCTCAGCAATCGTATATTCTTCTAGGTACTTTACTGCCGCTCCTATAAGTTTTTCATCCATTTCATGATATTCCACGCCTTTACCCAGGCTTTCTAAAAGCATGATGGTCAATTGTCCGCCCAAGTGTTCTCGAAACTCATCGAGCCCCTTCGTCAACTCAGGATTTAAGCCATGAGGGCTTTCAGATCCGCTTAAGATCGGGTGAGTCAAGGAAAAACCCAAGGTATTAAAGCAGTTGAGTACTCGACGGGTAGCTTCCACATCAATCAGTCCCAACAAATGAGAATACACGACATCCAGACATATGCCGATCGCCACCGCTTCCCCATGGAATACTTCAAAATTGGACAATTGTTCCAGCTTATGGGCAGCCCAGTGACCGAAATCTAGGGGTCTGGAAGAGCCTTTTTCAAAGGGGTCTCCTCCTTGCCCAATATGCTCAGTATGCATTTCTGCGCAGCGGTGGATTAGATATTGCATAGGCTCTAAAGCGCGATTAGCAAGCTGTGCGGCATTGTTTTCTATCCATTCAAAAAAGGCTAGATCCTTGATTAGCGCTACCTTGACAGCTTCCGAAATACCACTCCGCCATTGCCGATCATCCAAAGTGGACAAGAACTGTGCATCATTGATTACTGCTACAGGGGGTGCGAAGGTGCCTAAGAAGTTTTTCTTGCCAAAATAATTGATGCTATTCTTTACCCCTACTCCAGAATCATTCTGAGAAAGCACCGTGGTGGGCACTCTGATGATTCCTATACCGCGATGGCCAATAGCCGCAGCAAAACCGACCATATCCAAGACCGCCCCTCCTCCTATGGCTACAATGAAAGCATGGCGGTCAATTTTTCCCTCATTAATCAACTCCAGCACCTGCTCTACATAGTGGAAGGTATTTTTGCTGTCCTCACCTCCTGTCACCTCTAGCGGGCTACCGCAAAGAGAGAGGGTATCGGAGTGATGTTGACAATAATCGATCACCGCTTGTGTTAGCGTCGGGTGATGAGCATTCACGCCAGCATCGATCACCACCCCCAACTTTGCGGGTAAACGTTTGTCCGTTCTACTTATAATTTCAGATAGCATCGGATTGGAGCGCGCAAAAAGTGCTTCGGTAAAATAGATCTGATATTGATAATCAATTGAAAATTCCTGAGTGATTGTTTTTGTCATGAGAACCTTATTTCTAGTATCTAGGTTACTGCAAATTTTTTAGCTAAGGCGATAGATAAGGGAAGGAGCAATAAGACCAAAAAACCCAACCAAATCTTTCCGGAAAACCCGGCCGCCAGAGCTGCATCTAGCGGGATAAGGGACAAAACCCCCATTCGTACCGCGTTCATAATGTTTTTGGGGATGTTATCTTGGATAGCTTTATACTTTGCTGTGGCATTCATCAAAAACCAGATGGCCACAAAAATAGCTGCTATACCCAGGTTAAAACCAGCTCGGTTTCCCAATACACCTAAGATGATCAGTATGATAAAGTCGAATACCATGGCCACAGCAATAGATCCCTTATTGTTGCCTTCGGCTTCTTTTTGGCTGGTCAAAGTCACTGCACTAATGAATAATACAGGGATTATTCCTAACCACCAGTGATCCGCTAGTGCGGCGGGTATAATACTAACTCCCAGCATTAGATTTCCAGCTCGGCAAAGCCCCATGTTAAGGGGGCCAAGTACTTGTATATGCTTACTGAACTTATCGTAGGTGAGTGCTAGGATAGCAATGGCGAAAGCGATTGCACCACTTACCGCAGAAACGACTGAGGCCGCCGCGATTCCTATGAGGAGGAGGAGGCTTCCATATCGGATGGCTGCACGCCGGCTCAGTTTCCCACTTGGCAATATCCGCTCCGGCCGCTCTACTCGATCAGTTTGCAAATCGAATATATCATTGAACACAATCCCTCCACCGTACAAGCCTATTGTGGCTAAAACTAAGCAAACTAAGTCTGTAGGCTGAGCAATCGCACCTGATAATGCCCCTCCAACAGCCGCACCTGCAATGATGTCTGCGATGGCCGTGACCACATTGGCAGGACGGATGAAACTAATATAGTATCGTAGCTTCATTTCAATCGATCAATTATCGATGATATTGGTAGATTTACCGGTCTTAGGTGTTTGGCCACGGAGGATGCGATTCCCCTCAAATAACTGGTTCTGATCTACATCAAAGCCGCCTTCCCAATCCGATTCTTTCATTTCACCGTTCTGTCCGTAAGCCGTGAGGGCGTTTTGATAGCAAGTCATGCGAACATCTTGTTCTGTCAGTCCACGTTCTAACATTAGGGCTGCTGTTTTTGGAACAGCTAAAGGATCACTAACCCCCCAATCCGCAGCACTATTGATGATGATGCGGTCCGTTCCGTATTCTTTGACGATTTCTACCATCCGCTCATTTCCCATTTTCGTATTGGGATAGATGGTAAAGGCAGCCCAATAGCCTCGGTCTAGTACTTCACGTACTGTTTCTTCATTGTTGTGATCAATAACAACCATGGTTGGATCCATTCCATGTTCTTCTAGTACATCCATACTACGAGTAGTCCCTCGTTTTTTGTCTCTATGCGGCGTATGGATCATAATAGGAAACTCGATTTCCTTAGCTAGTTCAATCTGCAAGCGGAAATACTTGTCCTCTGCTTCCGTTTGGTCATCATAGCCTATTTCACCGATGGCTACCACTCCTTCTTTCATCGCAAATAAGGGTAGCAACTCCATCACCTGCTCAGCTAGGGCTTCGTTGTTTGATTCTTTGGAGTTTAAACCAATGGTACAATAATGTCGAATCCCGAACTGGCTTGCCCGAAAGCGCTCCCAGCCCATGATACTGCTAAAGTAATCCTTAAAGGTGCCTGCTTCTGTTCGGGGTTGGCCGGTCCAGAAAGCGGGTTCAATCACTGCCACTACACCTGCTTTTCGCATGACTTCGTAGTCGTCAGTAGTGCGTGAGATCATATGTACGTGCGGATCGATAAAATTCATACGTATTTGTTTATGGCAGAGCGGTTAAATGTATTGGTTTGATTATTGCTTACTATTTTCCTGTTCCCACCTCTTCCCTATTTCATCCCAGGAAGGTAAGTGTTCCAAATCTTTATTTAGCCCTTGCAATAAGGACTTGGCTTGTGGGAGTTCACTCTCTATAATAGCCTTGGAAGCCGCAAATTGTTCTATTTCGACATCACTTTTTAGCATTTTCTCAAAATCTGGCAGGAATGATTCATCGGCATAGCCTGCAACTGCCCGCCAAAGCTCAGGACTAACTTCTCGATGGGCGGACCAGCGCTCGTGCGCATAGTCTTGTAGTATGAGCGCCAAGGTTTTATTTCGGCGCTTATCCAGGTCATAAATTCGATAGATGGGACGCTGCATGAAAATCGCTTTCAAGACCATCTGATTCCAAGGTGCTTCCTCGAAATGAAGGGAAGGGAAAACATTGTCAAGTGCAATTGCATCAAAGACAGGCGTGATATTTGTTCGTAATCCGTCAATTGATCGTAGGATGAATTCCTCGGCATTGTCTAGGAAGTATATACCCTTAAAGAGAGCGACTGACTCTCTCATATCAGCCGTATCAAAGAGCTTGTCCAAAATGACTTGATTATTTTCCGTAGGCAAGCAGCTCATGAACACTACCCGGCTCAACTCGTCTACCGTCCAGGTAGAGGCGTTGAAAGCGGGTTGTACAGCTTGCAATCGATCTATTTGGTTCTCGCTAAGCTGTACGGCATCTTTGGAAGTTTTGCGAGCAGCGCTACTAAAAGTCAAATAAAATTGTGCGGGG
>JAHQWA010000080.1 GCA_019634045.1 Saprospiraceae bacterium | reverse complement strand
TTTCTAATACTGCTTTATCAAGTTAGGGAAATACAAATATGTCCTCTGGTTTTTATCTCGTGGAATTCCCAAATCCACATCTGATCTTCTGATAATTTCGCCGGGATTGAATAGCAAACTAGTACTAAGTACCGTGGAACATACGTTTATTAAAAAGATCCGACGCGAGATAGCCGAAGTTTACCTTAGACATGGCTACGCAAAACTTCGGATATATGCCGCGCTGCTTATACGCAAGATCGACCATGCGCGATGGAAGCGGCTGAAAATTAGCGCTAGCTACTATCGTACAACCTAAATCAAAAAACGGCCAATTCTCTTCAGTCGAATTGGCCGTTTTCATTTTATCTTTTGCGTTCGGTTTTCTCTATTTTATCGATCCAAAGAACTAAAGCTTCTTGAACTGATCACTTGATAGTATCTTTCTCCAAAAGGTTTGTAGTAGATCAGGATGGTATAATTGTTGTCGGTTTCAAACCAATTGCCTTCAATTTCTTCCAAATCGGGCATCGCTTTCTTTCTCAACTTGGGGTCTCTTGGCACCGTCACGTACATGAAATCATAGACACCCTGCTTCAAATAGTTTTTCCCTACGTAAGCATTAACGGCCGGATTGTAGATCATTTTAAATTCCTCTTTCAACTGCCAATCGGTGAGTCCTCCGAATATATAAATCTCCTCATCATACAGAGGAGCCGTTACGGCAAGGGAAAAGAAAATATTCCCATAGTCGGCCGACAGCTCATTATTGCGTTGGTCTCGTGTCTCAATCACAAAACTTCCCCCAAAGTCCTCCCAGCTCACATAGTGGATATTGGAGCGTTTTTCTTCCACATTTAGTGCTACCTCGTAGGTACCATTGACTTCTTCCACAATGGCAATGCTAGGCGTTCCAAATCGGAAACTCCGCAGATCCGCAAAGCGAAACTCTTTCCCTGCCGGAAAAACGATCTTATTTTGATAATCAAAAACCACGGCGCCGAGACGGGTGAAGTTGGGAGATAAGTCTGTGTAAGCATTGTCCCAACGGCCGTTTTGTAGCACCGCTGCTTTCAATTCCTGTTGTGGGCTTCGCATCGGGAATTTTTCATAGTCTACTGCAAAATCGATTTCTTGGTGTGTCTTCGATTTACTTACCATGGCCGGAACCACCACTTTAGCACTGACACTCACTTTTGGATCAACCACTACAAATCGTCGAGTAAGTACTAGACGTTGCTCATCCTCATCTTCATATACCTTTAAAAGATAGTTGCCAGACTTAGTCCATCGAAAATCATCATTGGGCAAGAGCACTTCATAATGCACAAAGGCCTGATTGGTTTTAAAACTGAAGCTATACTGATCAATGTCATCATCCATATAGCCATCCAGATATTCGGTATCGGTCAAATTGGAAGGTTCCCAATTGATATCACAGTGCTGCACCGTGTAGATGTAGTTCTTTACCTCGCCATCTAGGTCATCAAAGGATAACATGAGGGGGACTCTCGAATTCAAATTGATCACGGGCATGCTGAGTGGCAAATTGGCCAGGTTCAGCTTTATCGATTTGATATTTTCTACATAAACGTGGTCAATAAATTGAAGATCATCGTCGGCGTATTGAGCCCAGATAGAAAGTGGTAAAAACAATAACAGTCCCAGTAGTTTTTTCATCTTTTCTTGAATTACAAAGTTAAGGGGTGATCAAGGGGAGCTTGGCTTCAGTTTCGGGGGCTTAAATCGGCTAACCCACTTGGAATCCTTGAGGAAAAAGCGCCAGGGCCATAGGGCGCATTCTTCGGCATAATCTACTCCGATTCGAGTGCTCTCTCCGATGTGCTCCTCCCCCACCACAAGGCCTCTATCCTCTATCCAAATTGGGCTTCCAGCTTCCACTAAGCTCTGTCCCGTCCAATTTGTCGTGATACCCATTGCTTTAGACATAACGCCAGGACCAGCGCTTAATTGTGGCCTTTTTGCAGACATCCCTCGCCGATTCTCCATAACCTCCAGGCCTTCTTGTGCTTCCACTGCCCTTATTAAGACGGCATGGGCCATATCCGGGTCACCTGTGACTACATTGAATAGATGATGAATACCATAGCACAAATACACATAAGCCACCCCGCCCGGCCAAAACATGATCTCTGTTCGCTTGGTCCGCCGATTATTGTAGGCATGGCAAGCTTTATCATCGGGAGCCCGATAGGCTTCTACTTCAGTAATTATCCCACTACAGTAGGAGCCATCAAAGTCCGTCACCAAATACTTACCCAGCAACTGCTTAGCCACCTGGACTACATCCGTGTTTTGGTAAAAGTTGTGATCTAGCTTTCGATGCATAATAGATTGCTCTGATCCTCGATCAAAAATAGCATTATCATTCATATTTTGGACTATGGGCGTAGTGGGTATAGGTAAACGATTTGGCAAAATGATTACAGTAAACACACAAAAAGATCAGGGATATTAAAGATTTCAATTTTTCCCCGTAGTTTAGTTAGATGTTACGGATCTGCTATCTCCTCTGCCTCTTAGGCTTAATTGGCCACCTGACGTTATCGGCTCAATCCGCTTTGTATTACATCAATACGGACACAGGTATTGAACGATCCGACTTTGATGGTTCCAATCGGCAGGTCCTGATACCAGCCGATTCAGTAAAGGCTCAGGGGATCGCCTTAGATATCAAAAATGGAAAATTATATTGGACGGATTGGGCAGCAGACAAAATTCAGCGTTCCAACCTGGATGGTTCTGATGTTGAAGATTTAGTTACCGAAGGATTGCAACTCCCAGAAGGACTCGCCTTGGATTTAATCAATAATAAAATGTATTGGGTGGATAGCGGTTCTAAACGCATTCAACGCGCCAAGCTCGATGGGACACAGGTGGAGAATCTGGTCCAATATGAAACCGTAAATCTGGATGCCATTGCCTTAGACTTGGATAAAAACAAAATGTATTGGACCGAGTGGGGAGATGGAGCGGCCATTGGGAAGGTCAAGAAGGCCAACCTAGATGGAAGCCAAATTCAAACCCTGTTCACGATCCCAGATGGTGTGTTAAAAGGGATCGCCTTAGATTTAGAATCTGAAAAGTTGTATTGGACCGATTGTACGTTTAGCACCATCACTCGCTCCAATTTAAATGGCTCGGAGGTTGAAGTCGTCATAGATAACTTTTGGGGAACGCCCAATTCTCTCGCCCTGGACGTTGAAAGCGGGAAGATGTATTGGACCGATCCCGCTTTAAGAAAACTACAACGCGCCAATCTAGATGGGAGTGACATAGTAGATGTGATTACCGAAGATTTGGCCAGCCCTCAAGGCCTAAGTCTGATCAGTTGCAGCCTACAAAAGAATGCGGATTGCCTGACGACGAATACGGAAGAAACTCCAATAGCCAACTCGCTGATCAAAATCTATCCTAACCCTGCCAACGACCACATTATCTTAGATAATATTCCAGCAAACAGCAAGATCGAAATCTTTGACCTGCAGGGAAAACGAATCCTTCGTAGTAAACTCAATGGTGACCATGGATTCTCCATCCGGCAATTACCCACTGGATTATACTTGCTTAATCTCATCACTCCTCAAGGGATTCCCCTAAGTGGACGATTCCAGAAAATCAAACAATAGATCTAACCTGATCACGCCTTACAGTTTAGCCAGCTGTGCTTTTTTTTGGTGAGGGCTGGATTTCTGTCCCGTAATGGATTCGTGTATGACTTGGGCAGCATAACGCCAACTATACTTCTGCTTGATTTGCTCGGCTATGTCAATCAGCTTTTGCTGGTCTGGCGGCGATTGCAATACATTTTGTAATTTCTGGAGGAACTGCTCCGGCTGTCCGGCATCAAAAAGATTTTCCCCGAAAAAGGTAAAATCCGTCATAGCTGTATTGCTAGCGCATAAGGTAGGGACTAGGCAGGCTGCAGCCTCCAAAGGAGGAATTCCGAAGCCTTCTGCTAAGGAGGGATACACAAAGGCTTTTGCGCCACGATACAGTTGCATCAATAGCCCCTCTTCCACTTGGCGGAACCAGTGGAACCTGCCAGGATACTTGCGTAATGATTCTTCAACCAAGCCTTGTAGATCCTCATCATCTAAGGAGTTATTGCCAACGAACACCAATTGATAGTCTTCGTATAATTTGAGTTTTTCAAAAGCTTCGAGGAGGAGGCGATGGTTTTTACGCTGCTCCAGACGGCTAACAAAAAGAACGAAATCCTTAATCCCATGCTGGGCTTCCAACTCCTGGCGAATCTCTCCTTTATCATGCTCCTCGAAGTATTGCGCTCGAACCGCATTCGGAGTCACCACTATCTCCTCTCCCCGCACCCCAAAATGCTGGCTAATGGCCCGTTTTGAGTAGTCTGATACCGTCACTTTAATATCACTATTCCAAAAGGCCAATTTGAATAAAACTCTTCGACTGGTCCGATAAGTCCAAGGAAACTGTTGCGGAAAATCCAAAAACAACACATCATGAGTTGTGACAATATGTCCACACTTCTTAAAAAATGGAACCATGTACTGAAAGTGCGCCCAATCTATCTTCCACTCTTTGATCAACTTGGGAAAAACCTGCCCATAAAGCCTGGTTCGACTTCCAGTATGTAGGGGAATAAAACCAAATCGATACTGCTCCGGAAATTGATCGCGGATGGCCTGTTCATTTTCCGCAGCGAAGAACAGTTCATATTGCTTTCCATAGGCATCCATGAATGCTCGATATAATTCTCTTAGATAGGTGGCACTTCCTTGTGCTTCTCCCTCTAATACACGAGCGTCAATCAGTAGGCGAGTTTTGTCTTTTGACATGGTCTTCTCGAATTATAAGATAGCTGCTTGAATACTCAGCATACTATACAAAAGTAATTGAAATCATATTCTAATGATGAGACCAGAATTGAGCTGTAGCGGACAGTTTCGGCTTTGTGCCGTTGTGAAGCGGGAATTTGTTTACGATGTCCTATAGGCATTTACGGTCGAATTCCCGAATTGTTGTATTTCTTAGACTTTTATACAAAGCTTGCTGGATCGGAAAGTCTCTACTGCGACGACTAATAGCTAATTAGACTCAATAGGAGGTAAATCCCTTGATCTTAAACCACCTTTTGTTATGTCACAAAACTAAAGGAATTAATCTCTATTTAAGTTTAAAAGCATACACTTTTGCTGTGAAGGATAATTAATAACCAGCATACAATACTCCGCCCAAGTAGTAGATCAGCCCTTACTCAACCACTCAGTTAACCTATTTTGACCGAACTAGCCTAGACTCTAATCCTTCATTCCTGTAAAGACAAAAGTTCCTTAAAGCAGACTAATAATCAACTAGTAGAAGCCTTTTGTACCGAAGTGCTTAATAAATGAGTCTTCGTTACTCAAGGGCATATATATTGACCGTTCCCCCGGTTCTACTAGTTCACTTGAGAGTATGAATTAGTTTTTACCAAAACATGAAGATTAGCGAAACACCATGGACTGTTTGTTAAAAGTCTTCGAGCTTTCATCGGATCTCATTGCGATCTCCTCCATGTATGGAGCCATCGAAGCAGTAAATCCGGCCTTCCAGAAGGCGCTTGGTTTTTCTGGAGAAAAAATCAAGGGATCCGACTTTGTATCCTTATTTCATGAAGAGGATGCCGCCTATGCACAGCGAACGCTGCAGCAAGGGGAATCCCAACTCAGTCCTACTGAGTTAAGAATTAGGGATCATAAAGGTCTTTACCACTGGGTAAGGCTGCAAAGTCACATCAGTGTGACCGATCGCAAGCGAATTTTCATTGCTCAAGATGTTACGCAACAGCGTAAAATGCAATTGCAATTGGAACGTACCGTTCCTTTGCAACAAGTACACGAAGAATTACAGCAATTCAATCATCTCGTGTCACACGACATAAAGGAGCCTGTGCGGAACATTGTCAGTTTTTCTAATTTGGCCCTTCGCGAAATACCCCCCAATTCTAAATTAGAAGAGTACTTCCAATACATTATCCAAAACGGAAAGCAGCTACATCTGCTCATCAATAATCTATTATCCTATAATACTATTGATAAGCAACAGAATGAGGTACTCCAATGCTTTGACATGCAAATCATGCTCAATAGGTTGAGTTCCAATCTATCTGATATAATCAAAGAAAAAGGAGGTAGGCTCTTATCTAATGCGCTCCCAAGAATCTATGGTAATGAGCGCTTAATCTATATGCTCTTTAGGCATTTACTAGAGAATGGTTTCCTCTACAATGACAACCCAGCACCACAGGTCGAAATTCACTATGACACTACGCCTAGGTTTCACCAGTTTCTAATAACGGATAATGGTATTGGCATTGAACCCGAATTCCATCAGTACGTATTTGACCTGTTCAAACGCTTACATAACCGCCAGGATTATATGGGAACAGGCATTGGTTTGGCCACCGCTAAGAAAATACTGTGCAAGATGGACGGTGAAATACGAATTATGCATTCCAAACCGGGGCAAGGCAGTGCTTTTCTAGTTCGCTTCCCGATCAATGAGCCCCCGCTGGAGCATTGCAATGGGAAAAAAAGATTCAACGAGTCGAACGCCATTGCTGCCACTGAATAACCAACAAACCTGCAATAATCAAGAGTCCACTCCAAAGGTGGTAAAGGTACAGCGTGGCCCCAAATAGCAAGGCGAATAAGGAAGTAAAGAAAGGTACGGTATTCATAAATACTGCCGCACGACCAAGACCAAGGCCAGCCGCCCCACGATTCCAAGCAAAATAAGCTAGGGCCGTACCAGGTCCTCCCATTCCAATGGCTGCATACCAGAAGTCAGCCGGGTAACTGGTGGGGCTTAGCCATGAATAGGGCTGAATGACCAGGAAAAAGCAAAAGCAAGAGATCAAGGTAGTAAAGAAGGTGAAATGTAAGTTCTCCATATTCCCCTTGTATTGTCTTACACCAAGATGATAAGTGGCAAAAGCAAAATTGGCGATCCACATATAGGTATCCCCAGGCTCCATCGCTACATCGCTCAACTGCCAAGGCTTACCTTTACTAATTAAAAATAGAACGCCAAAAAAAGCCAAGAGTATACCGAGTCCCTGATCAGGGGTTATTCTTTGTCCATAGATAATCCAGGTAAGAACTAAGGTTAAGGCGGGATTCAAGCTCATGATCAAGGCAGCATTGATGGCAGAGGTTCCCGAAAGTCCAATAAAGAAGAAATAGTTAAACCCAAAGACTCCTACCAAACCTACACCAAGCAACAGCTTGCTATTTTGCCATACGATTTTCCAGGAAGGCAACTGTTTCCATAAGATGGGAATCAAGATAAAAACAGCTATGAAGTAGCGCCAAAACCCTGCCTCAAGTGCGGAGCTACTTTCCATCATCAGCTTAGCTAAGAAGAAGTTTAATCCCCAGGTAGCCGTTGCTATCAATAAATACAAGATATTCTTCATCCTAGTCTTTGCGTTATTGGCCGGTCGTTTCCCAAATCAAGGGATACGTACAGGTGTTTGGGAGACTTATCGAAAATCCCCGCTTAGTCGCCATGATCTTTGTACCTTAGAACAGAAACCAACTTCAAGTCCAGTAGAATACCCTTACGTAACATTCCTTCTTTCAATAATACTTCGATCATGAAAAAGTTTCTTAAATGGGCAGGGATCATTATTGGATCCTTGGCGGTTATCCTCTTTATTGCATTCAAGGTGCTGCAAGCGCAAACCAAAAAACATAGCCCAGAAGATACCGTGACATATACGCAAGGGGATATAGACCTAAGCGTTTATTATAATCGTCCTTCTGTGAAAGGTCGGGAGATATTTGGCGGATTAGTGCCTTACGGTAAAGTTTGGCGTACCGGCGCTAACGAAGCCACCACCTTTACCACCAACAAAGACTTGAATATCGGTGGGAGCCAATTACCAGCGGGTAAATATACACTTTGGACCATTCCAGGAGAGCAAAGTTGGAAAGTAATTTTCAATGAGAAACAATACAGCTGGGGAGTAAACTTTGATGGTGAAGCCACTAGGGATCCAGCAGAAGATGTGCTACAAGTGGATGCCAGTGTACAAAAGCTCTCTGAATCAGTAGAATTATTTACTATCGAATTATCAGAACAAGGGGCCCCTGCCCTAGTCATAAAGTGGGCGAATACAAAAGTCTCGCTACCCATCCAATAGCTGCTAATACAAACAGGGCGCCACCCAACTGGATAGCGCCCTGTTTGCCAATGAGCGAAGCTCCACGCTACTCATTCCGCAAGCAATCTCTAGGGTTGGCATGAGCTGAACGTAGGGCCTGCGAACTCACCGTTGCCCAGGAAATCAACAACACAAGTACACCCGCCAAGGCAAAGAACCAGGGATTCAGTTCAATATGATAGGCAAACCCTCTAAGCCATCGACTTACCATAAAGTAGGCAATCGGTAGACCGAGAAGGATAGAGAAAATGACCAATCTGGTGAAATCTCTAGTAAGTAGCACCACAATATTGGATACCGTGGCCCCCAACACTTTTCGAATACCAATCTCCTTCTTCTTGCGCTCCGCCGTAAACATGGCTAAGCCAAAAAGCCCTAAGCAAGAGATTAGAATGGCAAAGCCCGCAAAGTAGCGAGACAAAGAGGCTACACGTTGCTCTGCCGCGTATTGTCGGGCATATTGTTCATCCGTAAACTCCACATCAAAGGAGAAGCCAGGATTAAAATCTTCATAGAATTTTTTCAGGCTCGCGATTGCCTCTCGCTCCTTTCCAGCTTCCAATCGAGCCATCATAGCCCAAGTACTCTCCGGAGCCAATCGGAAAAACAGGGGCTCTACTACCTCATGAAGCGATTGAAAATGGAAATCTTTCACCACACCAATCACCTCCATATCGTACTCGTCCCAGAGCCGAATCTTCTGGCCGATGGGGTCTTCCAAGCCCATGATCTTGACGGCTGTTTCATTGAAGATAATCTTACTAGAATCCGCCCCGAATTCTTCGGAGAAGAAGCGACCTTCCGTTAATTCAACCCCAATGGTTTCCAATAGATCATAGTTGATTCGGACGTGCTCAAAAAGAATGCGATCCTCGGGATCCTTCCCTTCCCATTGTAAGCCACTGGTATTGTTTTGTCGACCTACTAGATCATGCGAAAGGGTGGATATATTTTCTATTCCGGGTATTCGCTTCGCTTCAGAAAGAAAGGCTTCGGTCTGATCTGCTAGACGGCCATCCATTCCAAAATAGATCAATTGATCCTTATCATATCCTAAATTCTGCGTCTGTACAAATTGAATCTGTCGATACACTACCATCACAGAAACGATCAGGATGATAGATAAGGTAAATTGAAACACGACTAAGCCTCTTCGCGCCCAAAGTTCGCCGATAGAGGTCTTTATTTCTCCCTTTAGTACGCTAACTGGACGGAAAGAAGAAAGATATAGGGCCGGATAGCTGCCAGCTAAAAGACCACTAAATAAGGTGATACCCAAGAACGAAAATATGATCGCAGGAGAAAAACGCAGGCTCAGCATTTTATCCGTGATCAAATTAAACTGCGGTAAGAATATAGCGACCAAACCTACTGCCACCAGCAAGGAGAATACCGCAATTAGGATGGATTCTCCGAGGTATTGCCGCACCAATGCACCACGCATGGCACCAATGGCTTTCTTTACACCTACTTCCTTGGCTCTTCTAGAAGCTCGGGCAGTAGACAGGTTCATAAAATTGATACAGGCAATGATCAAAATAAACACTGCTATGATAGAAAAAAGTCGAACGTAATCGATGCGTCCTCCTGCCTGCTTTCCGTTCTCATAACGACCATAGAGGTAACGCTCTGAGAAGGGCTTCAAAAACAAAGTGACATTAGAATCGTCCGTATATTTCCCGACGAAGTCGGCGACCTTTTCATTCACGGCATCAGCATCGGCTCCTTCCACCAAGGTCACGACCGTTTGCGGAGAGTTGCTGCCCCAATTCCGGATCCACTCATTTTCCTTTTTATACTTTTCAAAATTGATAATAAAATCAAATTGTCTAGAAGAATTAGCGGGTAGGTCTTCAAAAACACCAGTCACCGCGTAAACCTCATCATGTTCAATTTCAATGGATTCTCCCATGGCTTCTTCTCCAGAACCAAACAACAACTTCGCCAAACTCTCGGAGATCACGATAGCATTGATTTCCTTCAATACATCATTCGGGGTACCATGCGTGAGATCAAAGCTGAACAGGTGAAAAAAATCCGGTCCTGCCCAATGTCCATATTTCTTGACATTCTGTTCCTTCACCGTCAGCGTATTATTCATTCGCCAGTTCCAGGTGGCGGCGTGCTCGATTTCCGGAATTTCATCGGCCAGCGTTTCTGCCAACAAACCAGGGGTGGAGGAAGTGGTCATAATTTCCTCGGCATATTGTTGGTGTTCCATCACCTGAAATAGGCGATCATTTTTTGCATGGAATTTATCCATGCGCAATTCATCTTGCACCCACATAAGGATCAAAAGGGCGCAGGCCAGACCAGTTGAGAGGCCAATGAGATTGATAAAGAAGGAGCTTTTGTGGCGTTGGAAGTTTCGGAACGCCAATTTAATGATGTGCGATAACATGCGAGTCGGGTTTCTTTCAAAGATTCCCTTTTCCTTGAATGGTTGCAAAAACGGGCCAATTTTACAGAATTTTCCAAGAAATCGCCAGGCCTGTCCTCTTTCATTACCGACCTGATGCTATCCTATCCCTCCAAAGTGCCTGGAAAGAAAAAGAAGCCCTTAGGTAGGAGCGAGCCCTAGATTGTGTACTTGCGTAGTACGAGCCCCACTATAAAAGTCGATTGAAGTTCCGTACCTTTTGTGTCCAGTTAATGAAGAATTCACCATTTATTCTCCTCCTTATACCTAATCGAAAGCCAACATAGATGTCAACCAACACTTTACCACCAGCCCTTTCAGATTGGGCAGCCGACGGCCACTATATCAACATGGGGCCCTTCCAACATAGCGTATTCGCTAAGCAGTATGGAGAGAAGGAGGCTGCTCCGGCAGATACCTTACTACTTTTACACGGATTCCCCGAATCTTCCTTTTCATACGCAGCCAATGTGGAGGGGCTATTAGCTTTCTTCAAACGGATTATCCTGTTTGATTTTTTGGGATATGGGATGAGTGACAAACCTGTAACAGCTTATACCTATTCTCTATTTGAGCAGACGGATTGTGCCTTGCAAGTCTGGAAGCATTATGGAGTGAGTGGAGGGCATCTATTGGCGCATGATATGGGCGATACTGTGCTCACGGAATTAATAGCCCGAAGTGAACTAGACGTTCTGCCAGCTTGGTTTTCTGCGGGGATCTTGTCGGCGACCTTTACCAATGGCAATATGGTATTGGAAAAAGCAAAGCTGCGAATCACACAAAAGTGGTTACTAACAAAACGAGGGGGACCTATACTTGGCAAACTCCTAAATTTCCCC
The DNA here is from genome assembly GCA_019634045.1 of Saprospiraceae bacterium. Classification (GTDB taxonomy): domain Bacteria; phylum Bacteroidota; class Bacteroidia; order Chitinophagales; family Saprospiraceae; genus DT-111. Next base: position 2,912 of record JAHQWA010000080.1, on the reverse strand, counting down.
ATGTTTCGGCAACAGGTGAAAAGCACTAGCCGCAGTGCAGGGATGAGTGAAGAAGCGATTCAATTGATGTGGACCGCCATCTGTCATAAAGAAGGTCGAAGATTATTTCATGTAGTTATCCGCTACCTCAATGACCGCAAACGCTTTCAGAATCACCGCTGGCTCCCTCCCCTGAAACACACGAAGATTCCATTGCAGATCTGCTGGGGGGATCAAGATGTGGTAGCACCACTCGCCGTAGCTCACTTTTTAAGAGATCAGGTAATGCCGCAAGCTAAGTTTAGCTTAATTGAAGGCGTCGGGCATTTCGCGCAGATCGAAGCGCCAGCGAAATGGCTGGCAGTTGTTAGTCCCTTTTGGGAAGCGTTAAAATCCACCTAATTTATCGATATGGCATACAGTGAATTATTAGCCGATCGGATTCGGCAAATTTTAGCAGACAAAGGCATAGCTACTGTAGAAAAGAAAATGATGGGCGGCCTATGCTTTATGGTAGATGACAAAATGTGCTTGGGTGTCATCAAGGAAGAACTTATGGCGCGCATTGGCCCGGACGCCTACGAAGCGGCTCTGGAAAAAGCCGGAAGCCGAGCCATGGACTTCACGGGGCGCCCAATGAAAGGCTACGTTTTCGTGGAACCTGAAGGGATAGACATGGACAAAGACCTAAGCTACTGGATTCAGGCTTGCCTAGATTTTAACCCCCTAGCTAAATCCAGTAAAAAGAAAAAGAAGACCAAAAAGTAAGCCCCGATCGTAAGATTCTCCATCACCAGCTTGACGAAACGAAGCTGAAGCTTCTATAAAATGGTCAACTTCCCCTGTAGTAGGCGACCATCTTCCAAGCGTAGCGAATAGATATATAGGCCGGCCGGAAGATGGCCACTGTCCAAGGTAAACTGGATGTTTTCATAGCTCTGCTCTCGCATTAATCTGCCCGATAGATCAAATAACTGCAACTGGACAGCCTGTTCGGGCACACCCTGGATGTGAAATTGTGCTTGCTCACGGATCGGTTGGGGAAAGACCAATACTGATATCTGCCGTGCTATCACTTGTGTAGTATTCGTCGGTACAGCATCGAATAAATCGCCCAGCTTGTGCTGTGTGATATTGGTGAAAATGGGTGGATTGAAATCAAAATAGATCGCTGCGGTGTTCTCAATGATGGTTCCAAGCGGTAGGTCAGCTTTTTGGTCGATAGTAAAGGTCACAAACCCCTGAGAAGCAGCCAGGTTCGTGCTGCTATCCGGCAGATTAACGTCCTCAAAGGTAAAGCTGAGGTTTTTGCCCTCCGTAATACCCCAAGTATAAGCATGACTACTCACACCAGGGCGGATACTCTTGATATCCAGGGTTTCAGCAATGCGATCCTTGATCACCACCTTATAAGCAGTATCGGTACCGGTATTTTGGAATCGAATCTTATATTCTAAGCGAGTGTTGGGGAGTATCAGCTTCTCACTGCCCCAGCCACTAGGCATCGCCTGCTTATCGTTGGGATCATAGGAATCTATATTTTCCAAACAGTGAACATCCCGCGATGGATGATTATCATTGTGGTGCAACTGTAAAGCTAAAGCCGTAGGCCCATTTCCGCAATTGAGCACACTTACATTCGGGTAGAGACTGCCAAACCCGCCAGGAGATTGCTCCGCAATAAGTGTATACTGTGACCCCATACCCAGAATCGTATCGATAAGATATTCCCCTTGATCCAACTGGAAGGTCTTTTCAAAAAGGATAATCTGATCTTCGATCACGATGTAAGTCAAAGGCGAGCTCATATCCCCTACCCCAACATTGGCGATCTTAAAGAAGATAGAATCAGATCGACAATAGCCTTCCACTTCTATTTCTGCGCCGTCCCAGGTCTGATTGGGTTGCAGGCAAGTAGTATCCGGGTAGCTATTGGCCTGTACACAATGTACTTGCCCTAAAGGGATGGATTGGTCACAAGCTAGGGTGGTAAAAACTCGGAAGCTACCGCATTCTCCCACTTCTAGATTGCCAATCTGAAAACGATATGTCTTCCCTTGAATTAAAGTATAAGGTAGATCCGCGAAATCAAAGATTAAAAAAGGATCTAAAGTTAGATCGATGTACGCATCCGTAGCCAAGGCCGTACCAGTATTGCAGTAATCGACCTCAAAGGTGCTCGGGAAACAACGGCGAAGTCGATTACTAGCAACCGAAACATCAATTATCGGACAAGAAACTATTGCTTTTAGGGGCAGATCTAGGGTTTGTATATCTCCTTCCGGCCCAAAGCTCAGGACTCGACTATCTGTGCAAACTGTACCCCAATAGGGGTTTAGGGTAAGTGCTGAAACCTCAAATACACCAGCCGGTAAATCTATCGTATAATTGCCCTCTTCATCTGCAACACCATAAAACTTCCCTGGCGCACCAATCGCTTGAACAATCCAGCGTGGTAAGCTAAGGTCTCCCCCTGAGACCACGCAGTCTTCATCCAAATCATGAAAGATCTGTCCTTGCACCTGGTTGGTGAAGGTGTTACCATGTCGATCCGTCTTCACAACATAGCCCATATCATCACTTCCTCCACAAAGAAGAAAGCCTCCATCTGCCGTGCTGCGCACTTCCCCAAAGTATTCATTGGCAGGGCCTGTACTGGACACGCGACCATAGGAACGCGACCAAACCGTTTCGCCATTTTCATCGAGCTTATGTAGAAAAATATCAGATTTCGATTCACCTTGTTCGTAATCCCAAAGATACCCGCCAAAGGCGTAGGTACCGTCTACCGTTGCAGCTCCATCCGAAGAGCCCCAGACGACAAAGCGATCAATATCATTAGTGGCAAGCACCTCTCCCTCCGCACTCATCTGAGTGAAATGAATACTCTGATCTGTTGTAACCGATAGGGTGGTCAGCATGCCATTGGGTCC
>JAHQWA010000079.1 GCA_019634045.1 Saprospiraceae bacterium | reverse complement strand
GGAGATGACGACGATGGAGATGACGACGATGGAGATGACGACGATGGAGATGACGACGATGGAGATGATGACGATGGAGGAGATGACGACGATGGAGATGACGACGATGGAGATGATGATGATGGAGATAATGACCATGATGGTCCATCCCTTGGAGACTTACCGGATTCCATCTTGTTTTACTTAGCCGAACTATTCCCTGACCTTACACTGGAAGACATTGACTTGGAAAAACTTTGCGGAGACCTCCGCGTAATTGAAATCGAACTAGAGGGTGACAATGGGGAAGAGATAGAAGTTTATTTCTCCCTACAATGGGAATACCTTTTTATGTCGATGGAGATAACGGAAGCAGACCTACCTCCGGCGGTTTTAGACAGTTTAGCAACGGCCTACCCTGGATATACGTTAGAGGAAGATGACATTTATCAATGGACTCTGGCCGATGGATCCATCCAATATAATCTTGAAGTAGATACGGATCAGGATGACTATGATGTGATTATAGCAGAAGATGGCACTATTGTATGTGCGGAATAATGGAAGATTGCGTTATATAGCGATTGATAGGCCAACTCCGAGAGTTGGCCTATTCTATAGGAAACTGATCTAATCACAACTAGCTAGGAAACGCTCTGGTGCTGGGTCATGCCTCCCATCACCTTACTCATAACCCTAACCTTCGCCCAACGGGGCAGGGTGCGTAGTGACCCCACTAGCAGTTTGGTTAGACCTCCAGGTAAAACGGTATGTCGTTTACCTAATGCTTTGAGAATGGGAATGGCTACCTGCTCTGGACTCAAGACGTTCCCCATCTGCATATTGGCTCTATCTGCAAAGCCGCTATTAACAGGCCCGGGAGCTGCCGCTAGGACATCTACGTTTTTGGGCTTCAATTCGACAGCAAGCGCTTCCCCCAAGGATTGCACATAGGCCTTCGTAGCAGCATAATGTGCGGCATAAGGCACCCCTTGGAATCCGACCATGGAAGCCAGTAAAATGATACCTCCCCGGCCCCGCCCAAGCATGCGTCTGGCAAAGTGGTGCGTCATGATCAAAATCGCCTCGCAGTTTACGGAAAGCATGTTCAGCTCTTGTTTCAAATCTCCATCTACAAAGACACCAGAGGTTCCAAAGCCCGCAGCCCCCACCAACAACCCAACATCATAAGTTTGTGTCTGTTCCAACAACTCGTCAATGACCGAGCGTTTGGCCAAATCAGCTTCGATACAACGCACTTGAATTCGGCACCGCTTTTCCAATTCTTCTTTTATTGCCTCCAATAATGCTAGCCTTCGGGCTACCAAGATCAAGTCTAGACCAGCTTCTGCCAGCTGGATCGCGATAGCCCGGCCAATCCCTGAGGATGCTCCGGTGATTAAAGCCCAAGGCCCGTATTTATTGGCTAATTTCTCTTGTTCTTTTTTAGGAAGGCTCATGATTTTCTACATTGTAATTGCGAATACCACAAAGCTATTCCTTCGCCATGGGGCGGCAAAATTAAAGGGGAGAACGGGAGGAAAGAGGTGTGAATGGGATGCTTTATCGGGATCCTATATTCTATTCCCAAGGAACGGTGAACTTATCCGTGCGAAAAGGAGGCAGTGGTAGACCACTTCCATCAAAAAGATCCAATATCCCTGGATTATCTGCCCAAGCGTATCTGGCATACAGAGGCGTACGAACCTGATCACTGCTGAGTAGGATGCTTTTGTCAGAAAGCAAGCGGGCTTCCGCCCAATAGAATTGGCCATCCGCTCCGGCTATAGCAAAACCAGGTAGCTGATCCGGCGTACTACTTTGCAGATTTGCCCATTCTTCCTTGAAACGCAAGATTAGGGCGGTATCTGTTCTTTCTACCGCTTCTAGCTCGGCACCGCCGAAACTGGCAGGCATCTTTTCCTCCAGTATTTTCGCCACCTGGGCACATCTTTTGCCTACTACCTCCTTATTGGTAGGATGGATATTGTGGGTAGCGCCCTGATCAATAAGCGGCACTAATCCGACTTGCCGCCGAACTAGCGGGAAAGTTTGGGACTCTCGCAGGGTAGCCCAACCACTTTCTCCTGGCTGGGAGAATGGTGTTCGAAAAAAGGGAAGTTGAATAAGGAGGAAGGGGAAATCACCCAATTTCCATTGTTGTCGATAATCATCGATAAGATCCAATAGTAGTTGACGGTAGTGAAAGGGATCGTTCAAATCACTTTCCCCTTGGTACCACAGTATCCCGGCAATGGTAAGCTTGGTCAACGGATTAACCATTGAATTATACACCAAGCCTGGATAAGTGTTAGGACCTAAAGCCTCAGGTTTAGCTGGTAAAGCTGGCGTACCCCAGCGGTAAAACCAAGGTCCGGCCAGAGGTAGTGTCCAATTTTCCTGACTTAGTTGTAAATCATCCGCTTGGCCAAGGAATCCGCCCACGTAGCCATAGTCGCTAATTCGTACCGTTAAGGAATTTTTCCCTGCCTCTAAGTGCTCCTGAGGCAGGGTGTACCTTCTAAAGGATCGATAGGTAAAATTCCCCACTGGTAACTGATTCCCATTGAGAAATACCTCTTCGCGATCGTCCAAGACACCTAAAGATAAGTCGATATCCTGTTGACTTTGTTCGGCAGTAATTTCAAAATCCCTTTTGAACCAGACTGTCCCATCCACCAGTAAAGGCCCTCCCCGTTCCCAGATTTGTGGCAAGTCCATCATGGGCCAATCCAAGTCTTCGTCGCTGCTAGCTGCCCAATCTTCCTGCAATCCTACATCATATTGATCGAAACTTTCTCTCCATGTCAATGCTGCATTTCGAAGGCTATCCTGTACTTCATCAATATCTAGACTCTCCATGGCTGTAAGGTTCGCTGCTAGATCCGCCTGCTTGCGGAGCGCCTCCGGTCCCATCCAGGTACGGATGCCGGTCGCGCCCCAGGTCACCTCTATGATTCCAATAGGTACATTTTCCGCTTCCAGTCTTTTTTTAGCATAGTGAAAAGCGACACCGGAGAAGTTTCCTACTGTTTCAGGCGAGGCAATTTGCCAGGTCCCTCCTGGCAGCATAGTCTGGGGCTGCATGGCCATTCCTTTGCTGACTTTGAAGTAGCGTAAAGAAGGCAAATCAGCCTGAGTCTGAATGGCTTCATAGTTATCCGTCTTAGACAAGGGCCACTCCATATTGCTTTGCCCCATACAAAGCCACACCTCTCCTACCCACACATCCTGGAGTTGTCGGTAGCTTTCCCTTCCCTTGATCTCTAAGGTGTACGGTCCGCCTACCGCAATGGCGCCCATTGTAGCCATCCAGTGCCCGGCTTCATCTGCTTCAACAACCGTCACTCGGTTTTCCATGCTAATGCGGAGCTGTTCCCCTGCGGGCGCCGTACCCCAAACTCGAATGGGGCGATCCCGCTGAAGTACCATGTGGTCATTAAAGAAAATGGGTAAGTCAATCTGGCTAAGTAGCTGAAAATGAAATAGAAGGGTCAATCCAATTACGGACCAAGCTTTTGGGAGGGAGATAAGCATCGCTCATAGTATTTTATGAGTCGAAAATAAGGATAGTTTTGAATTCTAGGAATAAATAGGACAGGAAGAAAATAAGAAATAGAAAGCCCCAGCATTAAAGGTAGTGCTGGGGCTTTTTATCGTTCTGATCGTAAACTTAAACTTTTTCAATAACAATCGCAGAGGCTCCACCGCCACCATTGCAAAGTGTAGCCAAACCGACGTTGCCCTCTTTTTGCTGTAAGACATTGGTTAATGTAGCTATAATTCTAGAGCCGGAAGAACCAAGCGGGTGTCCGATAGAAACTCCACCACCCAATACATTCACTTTATCCTCATCCACGCCTAGTTCTTGGTTGAAAGCTAAAGGAACCACGGCAAAGGCTTCATTCACTTCCCAGAAGTCGATATCCCCAATGTTCATGCCTGCCCTTTTCAAGGCCGCTGGTGCAGCTTTAGTAGGTGCGGTGGTAAACCATTGTGGTTCATGTGCAGCATCCGCAAAAGACTTGATCTTGGCGATCGGCGTCAACCCAAGCTCCTTTACCTTTTCAGCACTGGCCAAAATCAAGGCCGAAGCCCCGTCATTGATAGTTGAAGCATTAGCGGCTGTTACTGTTCCGCCTTTCGTGAAAGCAGGGCGCAAAGCCGGGATTTTTTCAAACTTCACCTTCTTGAATTCCTCGTCTTCTGTGATCGAAATCGGATCTCCTTTTCTTTGCGGTACACTGACAGCTACGATCTCATCCTTGAAAGCTCCAGTTTCAGTAGATTGAGCCGCAAGTTTATAAGACCTAACCGCAAAGCGATCTTGCTCTTCTCTAGAAATATTGTATTTCTCCGCAGTGGCGTCAGCACATACACCCATGGCATTGTGATCATAGGCATCCTTCAATCCATCTCGGCTCAATCCATCTATCAAGGCGCCGTCTCCAAATTTATATCCAAACCTGGCTTTGGGTACATAGTACGGGATATTAGACATGCTTTCCATGCCCCCTGCAACAACAAGATCCGTCAATCCCAGCATAATACTTTGCGCGCCGAACATGACCGCCTTCATTCCCGAAGAACAAACCTTATTGACGGTGGTACAAGGTACAGTATTGAGGATTCCAGATCCCAACGCCGCTTGGCGAGCCGGAGCTTGCCCTAAGTTAGCAGAACACACATTACCCATGAATACCTCATCCACTGTCGTCGCTGCCACCCCAGCTTTATCCAAAGCTCCTGTAATGGCTGCCGATCCCAACTGTGTGGCCGTCAATCCAGCAAACATGCCGCCAAAACTCCCCATGGGTGTCCGAACAGCAGAAACTATAAATACCTCTTTCATATCTTTCTTTTTGATCCTTATTGGTTGTAATATTGGTTAGGTAAAAAAGACCGATTGGTCCATTTTTTGTTGTTTTGGCAAAGGTAGTGAGCTAGTTTAGTAATTTCTAACAAATTTAGCCATAAAAACCCCCTTGGTTTGATCGACAAAAAATGGGTTCCCGGTACTATCCAATAGAACAACTTTAGCGCTAGTAAGTTGATTGATAGCTGGATGGGGTGTTAGCATAGGTAGTGCCCACACATTTATTCCCCCGATACTAATTCCATCACTTCATTTGCTTGCGTTGAGCGCAATAGACTATCGCTCAAATAACATCTTCCTCGTAGCGCGCCCCCAAGGTGTATCCAAACTGTAGTAATACAATCCTGGAGCAGGTAATACTATTTCTTCCCGACTACGTCCGGCAGGATACTGAGCTGTTTTTTCCCAGATGACCTGTCCTAATTGATTGAAGATGCGCAAACTAGCCTTAGCTGACTTCGGCAATTCAAAAGGGATCCAGGTCTTATTGGAAAAAGGGTTAGGCCTATTTTGCAGCAAAGCAAAAGACAAAGCTTCGATGCCAGTCAGATCAGTAATTAGATCAATTTTTAAGGCTACCGGCCCTTCTATCAATTCCGCATTAAAGGATACGGCGGATAACTCTCGAGAGTCGATGGCGATATGATTCATCCTGTCTTCAATACTCATTTTGGTGTGGAAGCGAAGGCCAAACGCAAGGGTTCCATCCTCCAAACTGTGGGCATTCCCTACAATATCTAACCAGACGATTCGAATAATCCCTTCTTCTACCTTTGATAAGCCAAAATGTTCTACACTGAGTCCAGGTACTTCACCTAAAACTATATCTTGGTATTCAAGGGCAATCGTGTCATATTTCAACTCCACCTGAAAGCCCACCAATTCCTCAAAATTTTCCACGCTGAAATCTAGTTGTAAGGTGTCATTGGCAGCAACAAAGCCGTTTTTGAGTCGGAGGAATAGAGAGTCGGGAGATGTTCCACTCCTGGCAGCATCGGCGTTTCCTCCTAAATCACCTCGTTTGGCACCAAAGAAATCTAAGCCAGAAGTATCGGCCTGAATACTATCGATCGCAATGCTGACGGGAGGAGTAGCCCCCTCAAGTGGGTAGATTTGGGGCCAAAACAGCCAACTGGCACAGGAATCTCGAAATACTTTCCCGGGTTCCAGTAAAAATCTACGTAGCTCAAGGAGATCTTCTTCACTTATCAATTCATCACAATTCAAATCGGCGGCCAGCAGCTGTTCAGTAAAGCTGAACATGTAAGATCCATTGAGATACTGTGAAAGTCGGATCAGATCCGCAATATCCAGGCCATTAAGTGGGTCATCATTTTTGGAGGGATATAGCTGAAGGCTGTTATTTCCCCAAATATCAGGAAAGGTGAAGTTCCCCTCAGTTGTGGTCATTGCATCAGCATAATTCAAAGAAGTAGATTCAGCAGAGACTAAAACGGGTGAGATACCCTGAATTTCTCCAGTCCAAGCTGCGGTCGTAATTTGCCCTTCCACCTGGAATCGCCGGGGGATTATTACCTCCGGAAAAAGAAGGGTAATCGTATCGCAAAGGTTGGAAATCGTTGCCCTGGGCTGAAAGCTGCCTGCATCAGAATAAACATGCGTGACTGTACTTTCCATGCTGGTTTGCCCATCGCCGAATTCAATTAATACTTGTTCATCTTCGAGATCTGTCACTGTAAAGGTATAAGTATCCTCGGTACCCTGCAGGGACAATTGTGCCTGAATACTATCCCTTATCCTCACGATTAACTCCGTCGTAGTACTTTCGCAATATTCTGGCGGCCCAAGGCTTAGTTCATAGCTACCAGAGGCATCTATCCATCGATCAAAAAGGAATCCAGGTTCACAAATGGCAGTGTCAATTTGTGCGGGTGCACTAGGTTGATCCCTAATTTGAATTACTAAGGTTGTATCTATATAGCAGCCCGCTTCCGTTTCTAAGAAGTAGTCAAAGAGGTGATTCCCAGCCGGTAGTAAGCCTACTAAGGATATACTATCCTGATAGATATCACTTTCATCGTTCAACCATCCTTGCTGGACAATTGGGCCCACGGGAGGTTCAGAAAAACGAATACTCCAATCAAACAAGAAGCCATCATCGTATTCCCATAAATCTTGAATAGAAAGTTGCCACGTACCATTTATTAAGGAGGATTCAAAGGCTTGAAAGTTTCCGTGAGGTAAGTAATCGCCGGCTGGAATAGTCAGCATATCTGGTTCCATGTCTGAGAATTCCGTCATCGTTTGGCTTGCCGCCATAGTCCAGCAGTATTGATACCCTACGCCAGGATCTTCCCCCCAAATAGGTTCACCTAGATGATGTCCACGAGTAATAAACCGCTGAGCTTGTAAAACAACCCGGCTTCCATTGGGAGCTGTTACAAAGATTTCCAAGTCGTACATGTAAGAATGTTCAATTGTAAGGCATATTTCAGCCACCCCTCCAAGATCCATAACTTGAGCAGTAGTTCCATACCCTTTGATTGCAAGGATAGATTTGGTCTCTAGGTTTAGTCCATCACCAATAATCAAAGGAGAATCGATGTTCAAGGAGTCTATTCTAGCGCCATCCAGTGCCTTAAATTGCTCTCCATATCTCATTTCGACAGTATCACCAAAGCAAAAAGTCAAATCTTCTACTAAGAATTCAAGGTCTTGAAAAACTACTTTGTGAAACAACAGGGTGTCACAAGCTGTCTCGGACACCAGTGTATCAACTAAGAGTGTAGATTCTGTGATAGTATTCCCTAGTAGTTCTAGAGTATCTCCTGGACAAGCGTAGATCGTTTCCGTTCTTTCCACCGTCTCTCCAAATTGAGCAAGGTAAAAATAAGCTGTATCGCATATCCCACCATTTGTGTTTACTTGATAAACTGTATTTTCAGTAAAAAAGGTATCTAGTACAAAAAGGGTATCTCCTGCGCACAGATAGTGTTGATAATAAATGGAATCTACGGAAGACCGAGACCATCTAACCCTATGATAGGTGATGCTATCACAACCTTGGGCAGTGCTCCCCAACTCTTCAATTTGAATCGGACCCGTGACTACCTGCTTATCAATAACTAGCACATCCCCTGGACAGATTTCATGATCTACATGAGCTTCTTCTCTAATTTTGTAAGCCTGAAATTGGTAAAAGGTATCAATGGGAGAATAAGGTTCTGTAATTCGAGTGAAGTAGGCCCCTCCTTCCGTGATCTCTAGATTTCCGACCCGTAGTGTATCACAAAACTCAAAAAAAGTATTGATGATCTCGTATCGGGCTGTTCTATCAGTCTGGGAAGAAAAGCTGCCTTGTCCCAAGAATAGTCCTGAATCAAAGTTCGGAGTATCTCCTTCTGCTAAACTTATAATTAGCTGATATCTTTCATAAGGAATGACCTCGACCGGGTCCGTAGAAATCACCTTAGTGAATCCGTTAAAGGCAAGATCTGGGTGACTCCCTTGAAAGTACTGCTCATTGGCCCTGAAGTCAGGATCTACTGAACTACAGATTGTATCATCAGCTATACCCTGTCCACTATTTACGGTATTGGAATTCACCGGCACATCAGGTTTCCCTGGTACATGGGAAATATTCAACCTGCGTACAAACGGCTGTAAATCAATGGATCTCAGTTGTACTTCCAGGCGATCGAAATCTGCTAAGCACTCCAATCCCATGTAGTGTTCTGAAGCCAAGACAAAATCAAAACTGATACTATCTCCTAGCGGTATGAAGCTGATCAAAAATATCTGGGCATCTTCTCCTTCATGCAATTCATATATACTTTGGATAATTGAATTTACAGGTTGTTCCTCCAGATCACTGTTCATCAATGAATCTGGATCCTGGAGTACTTCTTCGGGCTTGCCCGTCGTTAGGAAGATACCGGAATCTAATCCAATAGTGGCTTCTCCATTACTAAAAGTTCTGACATTGAACCAGTTACCGTGGAAGTTCATCCCCAGAGGGATCATGTTATCTGCTAGAAAATAGTTTTCCACTAGGTCAGATACTCTAGTCCCGTTGGGCAAGGTATCTAATGTAATCTGAGCAAAAGAAATATGTGCTAAGCTCAAGCACAGACAGGCAAGCAAAGTTTTTTTCATCACGCGTTTTTAAGTCTACTGAGTATTACTGGTTAAAAATAATGAATTAGATTTCCTTCTCTGACGATTTTTATGGTCAACTTAAAATGAAGAACATTAGCGATTGAAAATGAGCATTGATCAAAGTTTTCGTTGACTCAAAACACAAAAATTGTCAGAGAACCATAGATTTATGATTCATATTAAAATATACATCAATTGATCAAAAGCTATTCTCTCAGGCTATTACTTTGGTTTAGCCCTTTAAGAAGAGGTCTTAATTCTATCAATATGAGTCATTAGCTCAGCGACAGGTAACCATTATAATAGCATTTTCAATACGTTTATGATTTTCTGACAATTTTTGTCTTTCGGTTCTCTCCGCTCTTCTTTATCCCCTCCAACTTATATATTGCAGGCCGAAACAACT
>JAHQWA010000078.1 GCA_019634045.1 Saprospiraceae bacterium | reverse complement strand
ATATTTTAAGCTATCGATCACAATTTCCTGATCGAGTGGAACCTGAGTACCGTATCTAACGATAGCCTTTGCTGGTCGATCCGTTTCCCAAACGATATTAATCTGGTTTTGTCTAGCAAAATTCAAGTATGGCCCAGCGGTAAAGTGAAATAGATCCTCGAATAACAAGCCCTGCTGGACATGGTTTTGCATCTGGACAAAACCTTCTTGTACCTCCTCTTCTTTCCAAATTGTTGAATACAAATTGATTTGCTTGATCAAATTGGGCAACTCCATAAAGGGTTCATTCGCAAAGTAACCGAACAATTCTAGCGCTCCATCCGAATTATATTGCACCTGATTGCCCTGAGAAACTTGCTCGCCTTTGAGCTCCCCGTTCACATACAGTTGAATTTCCTGTCCGGTATAAACTGCCGTGATATGGGACCAATAATTTTTCCACCCTCGCTCTAAAGGCGTGCTCAGAAGGAGCTCCTCATTTTGGGCAGTTCTCAAGTAAAAACTCAGCTCCTTGTCATAATACCCCAAGTACCAATTGGGGGCTGTGGATCCTTGTACACCACCAGCGGACAGTAGCGCCCCCACTGGTTGATTGACATGATTCAAGACATACACTTCCAAGGTGAAACCAGAGCTGGGGAGTTGGTTGGCAGCCAAAAGGTCCGACAACCGTTGTGTCGGCTGCTGCCCTTGATAAATCACTGGCCCACCCAGGCGCTTGAATCGTTCAAACCGCCCCTGGGGCGGATCTATTCTATTACCGGGATAATTGGCCGCATTCCGTGGCAAGGTATAATTCGGATGGAAAGTCCAATCAGCAATCTGTTGAGATTGAGCTTGCAAGGCTGGAGGCAAACAGATGGATAGCAAAAGGAGAAATACAACTACACTTCTGGCATGTAACATAAATGAGGGGCGTTTATTCTAGGCAACAAAGTAGCGAATAGATACCTACTGAATGACAGCTCCCGATTAAATTTTTGTAAAGTCCTTTGCTTTCGCACAGCTAGCCAGATAATTAACCTAGGCCCTGGTTTCCAACAACTGTACGACCCGATTTCGTTGTAAATAAACCGGATAAGCGAGCGCTGCCGCAAAGCAACAAGTGATCAGCAAACTCAATGGAAAGACTCCTTCGCGGATATAAGCATAACAGATCGCAAATAAAGCAAAGACTATGCCCGCTACCACCACCTTCAGCGCAGTGTCATGCCAATACTGCTGTTTGCGTAGTTGTGAAGTCGACATAGCGTTGAAATCGTGCATCTGGATAGGATTTGATGAAGAAAACAGTAACACTAATCAAACTACTTGCTTTCAGGAAAAGGGTGTAATTTATTTTATCAAGCTGGACATTTCCTCGACCAAATGAATCCGCTGTAGTAGAATCAGGCCCAACCTACAGCAAACCATACCGATTAAAATCTTATTTGAGTGATGCAAGAGGGAACTATTTTCTGCCTATTCTGTTGATGATCAAGGTAGATAAATCCGTCGATGGAAAAGTCCTCAAAAAAAATCTAAATATTTTTGCTCAGACCTTTTGATTATTTGATAAAGGTTATATATTTGCCACCGCTTTGGAAATAAAGCATACAGAAAATTGTCAAATGGCCCGTTCGTCTAGGGGTTAGGACGCCAGGTTTTCATCCTGGTAACACGGGTTCGAATCCCGTACGGGCTGCTATTTATCTACAAGACCTTAACGTTAAATGATTTTTCATCTAAAAGCGTTAAGGTCTTTCTTATTCCTGCCTTTTTATTCATTTCAGATAGATCATTTTTCATACGATTGAGGCTTTTTGTTTCCGAAATGTTTCCGATTTTTTTCGTGAAGAGCATTTTTTAGCCAATCTCATCAACATTCATTTTTAGCGTACAACTTTAATACCTTTTAGTGTCGGAATTTCTTGTCGAATAAGGGCTTTTGCCATATTCAAGCGTTTAGTATTCACCCATCGGCGCAGTGATGGAGATCATTTTGAAGCAACGAATTATTTCGTTCGACTTGACACTGAACCCATTGAAAGGCAAGATGGAATTAAGACACCTTTTGAGTTCTCTGTTGACCTCACTAGATAGGGCCAAGGTACTCTCCATTATTCCTGGGAGATCAATGAAGGTGAGTCTGGGTATGCGCCCGTGACGCCTTTTTATGTTTTCAAGATCGGGATCTGTTCGACGTAAATCAACTCTCTTTCCAATCAATCACCTATTTTCCGATATGGCGGCATGGTCGCATACGCTTTGTTGGCAGTTCGTTCCTTACTCACGCACTCTGTCCAAAAGTTAATAAATTATTATCTGGATCAAGAAGAGAAAACTCCCTTTGGCCCCAAGGTTTTAATTCTAAAGGACCATTTGGATGAATACTAATTCTATCTTCTAAAAATGAGTTATAAAGGCCTTCGATATCATTTGTGCGTATATATACTTGTCCATAATTCTTTTTGGGATTAAGCCCTTTGAATGCAAAAAAATGAATCTCTATTTCATCTTTTTGAATCAGAAGATAATCGCCATAATCACCTATTTCTTTGAACCTTAATTTACCTAGATAATATTCTTTCGTTTTTACCTTGTCCCGCATAGGCAGTTTCGGACTTATTTTATTTAGCATCTTGATTTATTTATGCGTAGTTCTCAAGTTATACTCGCCTTTCTGAAAACCTGTATTCTGTCTTTTATCCTATTATCTTCTCTCTTTCATATCTGAGACGAAGAGATGATGACTCAGTAGACAACTGCTGAGCAGGAAGAAACATGTAGTTGTTATAAAGGCTCCAGTTAATATGATTATTCGTTTTTATTGGACTATAAATCAGGTCTTTTAAATATATGATCCTTAATTCAACACTTAGGTACTTTAGATACCATACTTTTCCAGTATCCGTTAGGTATGGCTACTTTTCCCGCTTAATCCCCAAATACTCCTCCATCAATCCATCCCACTCCTGAGCATCCTCATCACTAAAGATTCCACCATACTGCCTCAGCAGCGCCATCTATTTGAACAGCTCCAAAAATCAATCCTCTTAGATAAGAACCTGGATCTCTTCCAAAACTTACCCGTGAATAAGGTCTACAATATACAGAATCCAATCGAATACCGCTTAGGATTAAGGTTTGATAAAAGCATTGATTAGTGCCGGATTGATTAGCTACCACAACTGTTTAAGTCCTTAGATAGAAGGCAAAGCTGTGCTTTTCCTTTCTGTCAGCGATGGGTCTATTTTTAGTATCTAATTCGGCCTCCTTTCGGCAGATGAAACGGAGCCACGAATAGGGTAAGAGCGCCAAAATAATAACACACAAGCTTGCGCTACAGGGAATGACATTGACCATTCCTAGCATTGTTCTACTCATTTGTGGCAGTACTGGGGCAGAGAATTGCCGTCCTTAGACAATGCAAGAAGGACCACGTTCAGTCTATGTGAAACAATTCTAGACCATTGGTGCAGAAGACGAAGCATAGAAACTTTCCTTTTTGCGAGGCATTTTTATTCCCGCACCCATAACTCCTGTATATGAGATCGTTCATTTTTGTCACCCTGCTAAGCTGTTGTCTGTCGGCTTGTATCGAACCTTACCAGCCGGAAGTAGGGAAATATGATAGCAGCGTGGTGATAGATGGGGCTTTTACGGATGGTAATGAACCTTCTGTGGTCAAGTTGTCTAGATCTTTTGCCTTTGATGAGGAAGAAGGCCCTCCTATCGCGGGGGCGGAACTCAAGATTGAAGATGATCTAGGCCAAAGTACAGTACTGCAAGAAACTCACCCTGGGGTTTACCAAACAGATCCGTCTATCTATAAGGGCGAAATTGGGAGGCGTTATCGTCTCTTGGTCACGATTCCTGGAGAAGAAGAATTCCAGTCTGATTGGGAAGAATTGAAAGCCGCACCGCCAGTGGAAAGCATAGGCTATCAGTTCGAGGAAAGAATTCCTGATGATCCTCAGGCGCAGCCTATACTGGGGATGCAACTCCTCTTAAGTACAATCGACCCCGAAAAGAACACGCGTTTTTACCGTTGGGATTTCGAAGAAACCTATGAATATGGCATAAGATATCCACCCGCCATTCGGGTAGAGTTTGGGGCTAGACCTGGGCGAGGGCAGGACGAGGTTTTCCCGATAGGACCGGATGAATACGAAGGATTCAGCTGTTGGAAAACAGAAAAATCGACAAGAATACTCATCTCGTCAACGGAAAATAAGACCGAAGATATCATCCAAGATTTTCCGATCCACTATGTCGACAACAGTACCTCACGCCTATATCGTCGCTATAGCATCCTCGTCAAGCAATATGCCATATCTAAAGGCTATCATGAATATCTCAGTGCCTTGAGCGCAACCAACCAGACCACTGGAAGTCTGTTCGATCCAATCCCTAACGAACTCTTTGGCAATATCAAAAGCTCGAGTGGCGAAGACATCCCCGTAATTGGGTATTTTAGTGTAGCTGGCGTGAGTAGCAAGCGCATTTTCGTTAGCAGAGAAGAGACACCGCTGGGCATTTTTTTCCCTTCAGGTCCTTCCTGTGTCTTGGACACCCTGCCCTTAAACTTCCGCACCCTTCATGATGAATTAGAACTCCACAAGACGGAGTTATTCGATTATCTATACGCCCCATTTGGAATCCCCATTGGCTTTATCGTGGCTAATCCCGAATGCGCCAAGTGTTCTACATTGGAAGCTACCAACAGAAAACCTGATTATTGGTAAGGACATCTTTCATTCAATCATTCAAAAACAATGAATTTTCATCCGATCTTGTGAAATTCCTCCAGTCTAACCTTAAATCCTTCTATCATGCGATACATTTATCTGTTTCTATTACTCGGCCATCCGCTATTGAGTTTCGGCCAATCTCGTCCCAACGTCATCATCATTGTCTCCGATGACCAAGGTTGGAATGACGTTGGGTTCAATGGGGGGAAGGATATCCCCACTCCACATTTAGATGCCCTGGCACAAGCGGGTATTATCTTCGATGCT
>JAHQWA010000077.1 GCA_019634045.1 Saprospiraceae bacterium | reverse complement strand
TCTCTGCCGCATTTCCATCGGCAGCAAAATAGCCCGGCACTTCATAAGCGGGTGAACCAGACTCGTGTGTAAACTTGACGGTCATGCGCAAATCCAAGAAAGGATTGGGCTCTTCCTGCATTTCTTGCGCAAAGGGTCCGGCCATGCTTAGAGTCACCTTATGCCATTGCTTCAGTTCGCCTTCTAATTGAATGCTACCATCTCCATCTCGCTTATTCTGAATTGTCGCAGTGGAGGAAGGTGCCGTACTGACAGGTGGGTTTACATTTTGCTGGAAGCCTTTAGTCTTGCTTTGCTGCAAAACGGCTCTACCCTCTCCTTGGGGTGCAAAAATCAAACCAGCCCATCGACCACGGCTATATTCTTGTCCATCAGCGCTGCCGATTCTCGCTTGCACTTTTACAATCGCCCCTTTCTTTAAGGCTACATTCTCCCAGAGATCGCTAAACAGTATTCCTTCTTCAAAGGAATGCTGGCTCATTCCACAAGTAAAGGCCCCGATTTCGACTCCATCTACCCAAACGGTGTAGGAAGAAGCTCCATCATTTTCTCCAACGCCGAGAAAGATCACGTCATACATACCCGATGCATAGGAGAATGGGATACTACTTTCTGCCGATTTGGCCTGATTGGGGTTGATGGCTAACCAATGCTTGTCCTGGTAATATTTCGTCTTTTCGACTGGAAAATCATGGGCCTTGAAGTGAGCCAGATTGGCTCGTTGCTGGAGGATTTGTTCCAGAAAACTTTGCCCGTTTTGCTGCGCGAAAGTAGCCTTCGGTGTTATGAAGAAACTACTGAGCAATAGCCATAGCATGGCCATCGGCAAGACTTGTTGTTGGTTACACATCGTTTTACTTTTTGATCCGCTCCTAAGCTTCGTAGCTTATAAAACTCAATGGCTACAATATTACCCTCTCTTATAGTACTACGAAAACCATCAGCGAAGATGTTTTTAGGCTCGCAATTTAAATAATATCTCTCGATTCCATCTTGTTCTTTGTAGATATAGGTGGCGTTTGGAACGATTTAACAATTGAGATCGTTAAGGAAAGCCCCGGTGATTTTTGACAGCTCTATAGCATTCCTTGGAACATTTTTTCATAACTTCCTGCTACAATCCACCCAAAATGCCTAGCGACAGTTCCTTTCAACATATCATAAATCTTACAGCCACTGAATATCAGCGCTACCAAGACCTGCCTTTTGCGGTTTTCCTGACTACATTGGACGGGCAGTTTCTCCAATACAATGAAGAATGTAAACTACTTTTTGAACTTCCATCCGATGGCTCCGCTACGGCCAATCTTTGCGACTTCTATATTTATCTAGACGAAAGAGAACATCACATTCGTGAATTGCGTGACCTTCCGAAGGACAAATGGCTAAGAAATACTACCCTAGACTTAGAGATAAATGGCGAGATCCGACACGTACGGGATCATAGCAAGGCGATTTGGGATGAAGAAGAAAATCGTATTGTAGGTATTCTCTGCATTTTGATTCCAATTTCCAAGGGCGATCGCTATAATCGCTTGTTTAAGGACGTTCCAATCGGATTGTACAAAGTTCGGATTAATGCCAGAGGAAATCACGAGTTGGTTTACTGCAATGATCATTTTGCAAAACATCTGGGATTTGATACCCCAGCAGAAGTGATTGGCAGAGATGTAAGGGATTTTCACCCTTCAAGTGAACAGTATGAGGAGTTTGAAAAAGAACTAGTCGAAACTTTTGAGCGCGGTCAATTTTTGGTAGATCACATTGTTAATATTCGCGACCAGAAAGGAGAAGAAAGGAAACTTGAGGTGCATATTAATCTTTTGAAGGATCGAGAGGGTAACATCATTGGACGTGTTGGAGCAGAAAGGGACGTTACGGATTATTGGGAAACCAAACAGCAGCTCTACGAGTTGACTACTGACTTTGGTAAAGTATTGCACTCCTATTCTTCCACATTGATCCACTCCAAGCACACCATGGATGCTGTGATCCGCTCCTTTATATCCAAGGCAGAAAAAAATCCAAAATCGCAACAATTGGATGAGGAAAAAGTGAGTATACTGTTGCAGCAACAAATCGGAGTTCTACAAAAAACCTTTGATCGGCTCTGGGCAAAAAACGAGGAAGTCAATTATTTTAAGGAACAACAAATACATCAATTACAGCGCATTTTATCACTGGTTGCCAGAGATATCGGCGCGCAATTCAATGTGCAGCAATTGGCTATTGTAAGGGACGGCTCGATTAAGATTAGAGATGATATCAATGAAATTGATCGCGGGTATTTCCCCAAAGAGTTATTAAAAGAAATCCGACAATTGTTGACTTCCATACTAAAGCTTTGTAGTTTAGTCACCCTTTCGAGAGGCGTAGAAACCGTGTTGGAAATGGAGACAGTCGTCAACAATCTCCGCAGCTATATTCTAACGCGTGTCAAGCAAGTTGAGCAATTACAAGCGCTTGATATCTACGACATTATGATTGGCGTAGTAAAGAACATGGGAGAGTACGCAACTAAGCGGAATATAGAATTGAGAGCCAACCTCCGTGAACTTAGAGATGTGCGCATTGATGGTTTTGAAAATGACCTAGTTCGCGCACTGCTTAACATCGTGCACAACGCTATTAAATATAGTTGGGAGCGTAGGCCGCCCGCGATCGCTTTTGTTGCGATTGATGGCAAAGTAGATAGAGACTGGGTGTATATTCAAATTGAAAATTGGGGCGTTCCTATTACAGAAGAAGAGATTCAGCAAGGACTTATATATAAGGTAGGTTATCGAGGGATCAATTCCAGCGATCGCCGCCGCCCCGGTACTGGCCTGGGGCTATATGACAGCTTGAAAGTAATTGAAAAACACAAGGGTGAAATGATCATCAGTAGCCAACCCTCTCTGGGAAATGCCAAGGATGATTACTCCAATCCTTTTATCACTAGAGTAAACCTGAAATTAGCTCGAACCAAACCCTCTTTATGACGGCAAAAGTACTTTGGATAGAAGATAACGCAGACAATGACTTATACCATTTGACAAGCCCCGTCTATATTGATGGGCAATTCAACCTTGATATTGCGACGAACGCTTCGGAGGCCTTCTACTATCTCAATCAAAGAGGATATGACGTAATCATAGTCGATATTCGAATTCCACCAGGGAAAGATCCAGCCTGGCGTACGAAACACGAATCCCTTCGGAAAAGTAACAATGTCAACTCCAGTCGACTGGGGCTAGAATTACTACGTTGTATATTCGATGAGAATGAAGAACAGCCCACCTTGAAAGTGATTCAGAACTTAAGCCCGGATCGATATGGGATCTTCACCGTTGAACGCCACGATGAGCTAAAAGCAGATTTGGGCAAGTTGAAGCTGAATAGCATCAAGTATCAACGTAAAAATGCCATTATGCCTCATACCGCTCTATTGGATTTCATTAAAAAAGTCAGTGAGGAGAATGGGACATCGTCTTCCTAAACATTATTGCCATGGAATTGGAAAACGATTACATCAATCTCATAGTCGAAATCTCAGTCACCGTATTTGTCTTCCTCTTGGGGCTCCCCATTTTGGTTAATCAGATTTTCATGCCCGACGATCTTCGTCGGATGAGCAAAAAGAATTACAACGAAAATATCATTGTTCAGATTTGCGTATTGGCTGTGATCCTAGTGGCAATTGTGGCCGTTGCTTTTATTTCTAATATCTATCCCGATATAGATCTAGGGGCAAAGAACAGCGATTTGGTTACGATATTATTTGGCCTGCTGCTCTGCTCCACCTTAGGCTTCCTATTTTTTAATATGTTCAAGTCTCAGGGATACCGAGCCAAGATCGTCCAAATGATCAAGGCGAAAATCCTGCGAGGCATCAAAAAGACAGAGCAGCTAGATCCAGCTTTCTTTGAAGACCTGCAATACATGGGTATCTATTCAAAAGGAGGGGCCGAAACACGCAACGTCATTGAAGCCTTGGAAGAGATTTTGACGCATGTAATGGAATTGCGAGATGGCGACTTTGATAGCGATGGTTTGATTTCCATCATTGATACCTTATGCCATGCGGTAACGAACTCAGTGGAGCCCGGCAGTAAGAATAATATGATTGAGGTATTGACGATCTACAAGGGCATCCTGATGAAGTTGAGTGATTACAATACCCCAGAGAATGAGGTATTTTATGGAAATGAAACCCGCAAGATCAAGGATTGCACTACCAAAATTGCTTTATCAGCCTTGAAACGTGATTATGCAGATATGATGCCTCTGGTATTGAACGTAATCACCTTGATACCTCGCTCTTCTGACAAACTTTTCGATATTGGACGATTGGCCTTAGGTCAGGGACAATATCAGATTGCGACCAATGTGCTAGCCGAGATAATGGATCGGGATAATATCGATTATCTAACCATGAATAATTACCTCGGCCTGGTAGCCCACTTCTTTGTATGTGGAGAAAGTGCTCGACAATATGCCAGGCGTTCGTTACAAACCAATCGCATAGAACCTACACCGGAACAAATCCAAAGTGCGCGAGAGTATCATTATATCATGTCCAATTTCAAAACAGCAGATTTCCTAGGAGATTTCCAGGAGGATATCCAGAAAGGTATTGATCCGAAATTACTCTCCGAAAACTGAGTTTAGCATAGCACCCAAGCGATAGCCTGCCGCAGCCAAGCGCTCAACCACTACTTCCTGTCCATTCTTTAAATACAGTCTTGAAGGAGCAGTATTAGGCTTAAGCCAAATCTCACGACCGCGCTCATCAATCTCATTCACACCTTGGTAACCATACTTAATGGCCAGTTTATGGCTTTCCAAAGCCCAAAAATCAGGATCCATGAGTTCAAGCCCGACGATATCCTCTTTGGGTACTTCTGCTACAATCTCCTCCGCCAACTTCCAGAGTCGTTCAATCTCCTCTTCCGTTAATTTTTCCTTCGGCGAGCCATAGGGGTTGATATCATTGTAGTTCGCCAAATAACCACAGCCGGAATCCCAAAGGGCATGTAGATTGCGCCATCTTTTGCTATCTAGTGGAAAAGCATTTCCCCCTACATTACCGGCGGGCAGGTCATTGTCATGAACACTGGTGGAGTGCAACGGCTGGTGAATATCGCCTACAAAATGCACCAAGAATCCGAGGTGTCTAGCCTTATCCACTGGCCTAGCTTTGGGAGAAGCTAATACGCGTTCCATCTGATTGATGGCCCAAACTACGTTGATCTTAGGACTTGGGAACAGGGCCACGCCTTTCGGGTTATGTGGCAGATTGGTGTAATGCCAAGTATCAAAGGTGCGAACGCCTTCCGCCTTTAGGTCATCAGGCCAGGGTCCGGTAGCTGCAAAATGATTTACATATGGATAATCCCTTTCTAGTACTTTCACTAGATCATCCACCTCTTTCTTCACTTGATCGTCCAGTTGTAAATAGGCAATCATGGCAACAACCAGATGCCCGGGATCCCACCAGGCTTTAAGGTTAAAACAGATTAAAACAGCTGCTACAGTTAGCGTTATTTTCTTCAGCATGATGGTATGTTTAGAGGGCGAAAATTACGGATATTCTAAGGAAGAGGATACTGAAGCAAAAGGATTTTCATAAAAAAAAGCTATTCTTCTGTTTCTTTTCAGCTCTTCTCCGTTAGAAATGTATACTAGGTTGGAAAGGCAAGAAATTCTGCTCTCAACATCACTACTACAGGTCTGATCATACGAGCTTAAAAAGCGCGCAAACTACTCTCTTACAATCAAATCGTTCTTCGTCCTTTCCTTTTATAAAATCTGTTAAAACTCATCATTTATGAAGAAGTATTGCATGCTGCTAATACTGCTTTGGTTATGCCATAGCAGTATGGCTCAAGCTATCGTCAAAGGTACCATCTCAGATCAAGATTCTAATGCTCCTTTGGTTGGGGCCCATATCTTGATTCAAGATACACAACAGGGTACCGTAAGCGAGGAGGATGGCTCCTTCAACATAGAATTATTTGCGGGTGAAAGTGGGATTGTTATTTCGCATCCAAACTATGAAAGTCTGTACCTAAATATTCAGCGAGATACTAGTCTGAATATCAAGCTGAAGCCGTTAAAGATAGGATTCGACACGATCGCTACCTTTGATCCCGTCGCTTACGAGGAGAAGATTTCCGTTGTACCAACCGGGATTCCGCTAAGGAAAAGTAACCAGAAGAAAGCCGAATCTTTTATACATGACCTCAACCCGGACTTCATTTACAATGAACCGCATGAACAAGAGAGTCTAGTACGAGATCCCACATCATTGAATACCGAGGAGTATCGAATGGAACAGGAACAAAGACCTCAAAACCCTTGGGACACTCCCTTTTCCACCTTCTCTATCGATGTTGATCACGCCTCCTACAGTAATGTACGCCGGTTTCTGAATAACAACGAGATGCCTCCAAAGGGGAGCATAAGGGTAGAAGAGATGATCAATTACTTTGATTACACTTACCCAAGGCCTACGGGGCAAGTGCCCTTCGAAACCACCACAGAGGTATCTGATTGCCCATGGAACAAGGATCGACATTTACTGCACATTGGAATTCAGGGGGAAGAGATTCCGTTCGAAGAAACACCAGCCAATAATCTCGTTTTCCTTTTGGATGTCTCCGGTTCTATGAATGGCACTAATAAACTGCCTTTAGTAAAACAAGCCTTCCGGCTTTTAGTCGAGCAATTGCGGCCAGAAGACCAGGTAAGTATCGTCGTATATGCGGGGGCTGCCGGTCTGATCCTACCACCTACCTCCGGAGCGGCAAAGGAAACCATATTAGGTGCCTTGGACCGCCTCAAAGCAGGAGGATCAACAGCAGGGGGGCAGGGCATTACCTTAGCCTATGAAACGGCCCAAGTCAACTTCCTGAAGGATGGAAATAACCGGGTGATCATCGCAACGGATGGGGATTTCAATGTAGGGCCATCCAGTGAAAGTGATCTCGAAGCATTAATCAGCGAAAAAGCAGGTCAGGGTATTTTCCTAAGTGTACTAGGGTTTGGAATGGGAAATCTAAAAGATAACAAATTGGAGCTACTGTCAAATCGAGGAGATGGCAATTACGCTTATATTGATAATCTACTTGAAGCTAGAAAAGTCTTCGTCAAGTCTCTGACTGGAACATTGTATACTATTGCCAAAGACGTCAAGATACAAGTGGAATTCAATCCGGCCTTAGTCAAATCTTACCGATTGGTCGGTTATGAGAACCGCCAGCTAGATAAATTGGATTTTGACGATGATAAAAAAGATGCGGGGGAGTTGGGGGCTGGCCATAGTGTGACGGCCCTGTATGAGCTGGAACTTTATACGAAGCCGATTAAAAAAGCTCCTGGAAAAGCCTCCGTTTATCAACGCCAAATAGTCTCTAAGAAAGCCAGTACTGGTAAGGAGTTGGGCATGCTATACTTACGGTATAAAAAACCTAAGGATGAAGAAAGTCAGCTTTTGTCCCGATCGATTGCGAACACAAGGGAAACACTGGCCGAATCTTCTCAAGCCTTCCGGTTTGCAGCCTCCGTAGCAGGTTTTGGATTGTTGCTGAAAGGTTCTTCCTATGCAGATTGGTCTTATCAGGAAATTCAGCAGCTAGCCAAAACGGCAATGGGTAAAGATCAGTTCGGCTATAGACAAGGATTTTTGACACTAGTCCGTCAGCTGGAGCAGTAAACGGCTACCCTAGCATCATTTAATATAAGCCTACCCTATCCGCATTGAAGTAAAAAATCAGAGCGGATAGGGTATACTAAAATGGTCAAAGAACCATGGTTGCTCTAGCCTCCACAGAGCCCTTGGATGCTATCGTAGCGAAAGGCGTTCAAGTATCTCTAAGGCGTCCTTTCCCTTAGGATCGCTATGCAATGGAAACGGTTTAAGAGACACGCAATTCTTTCTTCAAAATCTTGCCCGTAGCTGTCATCGGCAAAGCATCCAGAAGCTCTACCACTCTTGGATATTTGTAAGCCGCAATATGCTCTTTCGTCCAAGCAATGATTTCCTCCGGAGCGACGCTTGCGCCTTCTTTAAGTACCACACAGGCTTTCACCTCTTCTCCAAACTGTTCATCTGGAATCCCAATTACAGCTACCAAAGAAATAGCATCATGCTGCATCATCACTTCT
>JAHQWA010000005.1 GCA_019634045.1 Saprospiraceae bacterium | reverse complement strand
TTAATGGCTCTATTTACGGCTCTACGCGGATCATTACCCTATTTATCGTATTGCCACAAATTTAGTTACATCAATCCAATTGTAGAACGTGTTCTAAATAAAATTGTTCCTTTACCTTATTTTATAGGATATCCTTTACGTTGGCTTAACATTATTGCACTGCTTGCCTCCTAAATGCAGTAGGTATCCTAAGACTTGCCTTAAACGGTCTTGAACGGTTGTCTTTAATATCGCTAGTCGGAAAAATTGATCGTTTGCGCAGCGCTGCTGGGGATAAAAAGTATCATTTCCCATCTAAAAAGCAGACAGGTTTTATTAAGTCGAAGTCCTCTTTGAAGTACATATCCATAGATACGGACAAAAAAGAAGTGAAGCTTGTTTACGGCAGCCAGGCACTAGCGCAAAAGATGTTTTAGTCCAAATGGTGTTGCCAAACAGGAAGGGAAGGTAGGTAGAGGTGGGTAGAATCCCTTAAGAATCAACGCAGGATGACTCGGCTCCTTAATAGCACGTCAATTTAAGGGCGAATAGTACTAATCAAATCTGCTTCAACCATTCGTTTTTCCCACCACTTTCGGTTAGGACTTACAATTTCTCCATTCTCGCGGAGATATTTTTCGATCATTAAACTTGCAATTGGGGCGGCATAAGAACCTCCCCAGGTACCGTTTTCCACATAAACGGCTATGGCAATTTTTGGATTATCCTTGGGTGCGAATGCGAAGAAGATAGAATGATCTTTTCCGTCTCGTTGGTTATTTTCAGCCGTTCCTGTCTTGCCACACACTACAATATCTGGTATGTATGCACTTGTGGCCGTTCCACTGGTTACCACTCTTGCCATCCCTTCGATTACCGTTTCGAAATGATCCTTATTAATGTCAAGCTCTACTCTTCCAGCAGAGTGATCAAATAGAATAGCGGGTTTGTTCTCCGGCACAATACGCTTTACCAAATGAGGCTTCACATAGTATCCTCTATTTCCTATTAGAGCTGCCATATTAGCCATTTGCAAATTGGTCATTAGAAGCTCCCCTTGACCAATTCCCAAAGAACGGATCCAGATGGATTTCCAATTGGATTCATTGGCATATACCCTTTCTGAAAAATACTGGGAAGAGGGATAATTGCCAATTTGCTCTCCGGGAAAATCAATACCGAGTTTCTGACCAAGGCCAAAATCCTCCAAATAGCCATTAAAATGGTCCAATCCCAAGGAGGGCTGGTGAGCTCCAGCCTGATCTACAATCCGCCGAAATACATTGACAAAGTAGGCATTGCAAGAGTGCTGAATGGCTGAGGAAACTGAAGTACAGGTTTGATGATAGTGACATCCCGTCAACTTCTGGCCATTCACATAGTATCCTCCCTGACAAGATATGGTAGTCTTGGGCGTGATAAGCGTGTCTTCCAAAGCAACTAGCGCCACTACTGGTTTGAAAAGAGAGCCAGGAGGGTATTGCGCCATCAAGCTGCGATTGAATAGAGGATTCAACGAATCTTTTTGCAACTTTGCATAGGTTCTACCCCGGTCTTTATTGATTGTCAGTTCATTAGGATCGTAGGTAGGTGTACTAACCATTGTTAGGATTTCGCCCGTCTTAGGTTCAATAGCCACGATACTTCCAATCTTATTGGACATGAGTTTCTCTCCATACTTTTGTAGACGGAGATCGATAGTAGTATGGAGGTTACTTCCAGATACGGCCGGAATATTGCTTTCTCTATCATTATAGTCACCCACTTCTCTCCCCATATTATCCTTCAGAACCAAGCGTAAGCCTTTTTTACCTCTTAAATGCTCCTCGTACTGCTTCTCAAGTCCGCTCGCTCCAATATAATCTCCTAAGGCATAAACCGGTAACGAATCATTTCCTTTTGATTTATCAAATTCTTTGATCTTCAATTCCTTACGATTGACCTCCCGGATATAGCCTAACAAGTGCGGAGAGGTAGCATGCGGATAAGCTCTTACATTCCTAACCTGTGGAAAGAACCCAGGAAATTCATACAAAGTCTCTTGAAAACGGGCATAAGTTTCCACCGATATCTTATCCAGGAAAACATAGGGAACTGATTTGGAATAGCGGACGTCTCCCCAATTTTTGTTGAGTCGTTTCGTAAACTCAGTCTCCGTGATCCCCAAAAGCTGACAGAACTTAGTGGTATCCATATCCGGGTCTACCTGATTAAAGGTGACCATCAGGTCATAGATATAATCGTTATTAACTAGAAGGCTATCATTTCGATCATAGATCAAGCCGCGAGAAGGGTACATTACGTACTCTCCTATTGTGGCAGCATCCGCTTTAGAACGAAAAGAGCTATCCCATAGCTGTAACTGTGCAGCTTTGAAGATTAACATTAAGGCCCCAATAATGAAGACCCAACGAATATATGTTGCTCTATGGTTGTTCGAAGTTGTCACAGTATACTATTGAGAAGGTCTGAAGATCAACATGTAGATCAATATAAAGACCATAGATAATATATAGGTAAAAAAGCTCTTCTGCAAGATTTGTAGTATTTGAGCCGGAACAAAAACCTCCATGGTAAAATAAAATAGAACGTGGCAGGCCAATAATATGCTCAAATATCGAAGAAACCAGGGGAGCCCCAAGTCTCTTATAGTAGGGTTTGAGGTAATCTTGTATCCATCTCGGGGAACCATCCAGTCCAATTTAATAATTACATCACGCATATAAGCCATGAAAACCAAGGCGCTTGCATGGACTCCAGGTGAATCGTAAGCCATATCGATCAATAAGCCGAAAGCAAACGCAATCAAAAGCAATAAGGAACGTGGTGTTCGGAAAGGAAGCAACAAAATGAATAAAGGATAGAAAAGTACATTCCAATAAAAATAGCCTTCCCATCCTGTTGAAAGGCGCTTCAGGAATAACACTTGTAACAAATAGAAAAATACGCAGCGAAGTACATTAGCGACAATTCCCTCCATAATATTACTCTTCCTCTAGTTCGGATAAATCGTCTTTCATTAAATTTTTGATCGCATAGGCATATCGAATAGCCCTAAGATCATTCGTGAGCTTCACTTTTATATAATGGCTGGATGCTCCAGATTCTTTGGAAATATCATCGATCTTCCCAATCATTATATTGGGAGGAAAAAGGATAGAATATCCACTAGTCAGCACCGTATCGCCAAGCGTTGGCGTGTGATGAGTGGGGATATCCTGTAGGATCATATGGAAATAATCCTGTTTATCCGGATTCCAGGTTAAAGAACCAAACAATCCTGTCCCTTTAAGTTTGGCACTAATCCGCGCATCAGGATGAAAGATCGTCATGACGCGAGAATGATAATTGGAAGCGCTTCGAACAACACCAACAATTCCTTGATCATCGACTACCCCCATATGCGGTTCCACACCATGCTTCTTCCCGCGATTGAGTGTAATGTAGTTTCGCCTTCCCAAAAAGGTTTTGCTCACTACATCGGCATCAATATAGATAAAGTGCTGAGCGATAGTATCAAATGTAGCAGTAGCAGTATCCAAGTCTCTATACATAGCATTTCCCTCCTGCGTTCGCAGACGTGCCACTTCGGCTCGCAATCGCTCCACTTCTTCATTCAAGTGCAGGTAATCTTCAAACTCATCTGCTGTTTCAGATAAGTTGCCCATATACTTGTTGGCGGAACTTAATGCTACTTGTTGTTGGTAACTATTGAAACGGATGATCAAAGCAAAGCAAATGACCTCCAGGAGAAGAAAGAGGGCAAATCCACTAAGTTTGGAAAAGGCTTGTAGCAGATTACTCATATACTTTTGCCGTTATTATCCTCTAAGTGATGGAACAGAACCCTTTATTATTTGTACCGTTGGTACTACATTTACACGCTCTTTCTATCAATCAAGAAAGAGAAGCGATCTGTGTTTTTCAAGGCAATACCCGTACCGCGAACAACTGCACGCAATGGGTCTTCTGCGATATGAACATCCAACTTGGTCTTCTGTGAGATTCGCTTATCCAACCCTCTCAATAAGGCACCACCACCAGTAAGGTAAAGTCCGGTACGGTAGATGTCAGAAGCAAGCTCGGGCGGCGTAGTTTCTAAAGCGCGCAAGACGGCATCCTCAATTTTGGAAATCGATTTATCTAAAGAATGTGCAATCTCACTGTAAGAAACCTTGATTTGCTTAGGAATACCAGTCATAAGATCACGCCCATTTACTGCGTAATCTTCTGGTGGCTCCTCAAGCTCATGAAGCGCGGATCCGACATGAATCTTGATCTGCTCAGCGGTTCGTTCACCAATTAACACATTGTGCTGACGCTTCATATAACTCATGATATCGGCAGTAAACTCATCCCCGGCAGTTCGTATCGACTGATCGCAAACAATGCCGGATAAAGCGATAACCGCAATTTCGGTCGTTCCCCCTCCAATATCAATAATCATATTTCCGATGGGCTCTTCGACATCAAGGCCTATACCCAATGCGGCAGCCATCGGTTCGTGTATGAGGTAAGTCTCTTTGGAATCTACGTGATCAGCAGAATCAAAAACAGCACGTTTTTCTACTTCTGTAATTCCTGAAGGAATACAGATAACCATTTTCAAATGAGAGAAGAACCGGCGCTTAGCCCCGATCATTTTAATCATTCCCTCAATCATACTTTCAGCCGCTTGAAAGTCGGCAATTACGCCATCTTTCAG
The DNA here is from genome assembly GCA_019634045.1 of Saprospiraceae bacterium. GTDB lineage: Bacteria > Bacteroidota > Bacteroidia > Chitinophagales > Saprospiraceae > DT-111. Next base: position 52,596 of record JAHQWA010000005.1, on the reverse strand, counting down.
TGGCCGAATCGTCTTTATCGATTCGTGTGTTTTTTCGTGCATCTGCATCGCCTTATTACCCACAGCAATCGTCTCCATTGTGCGCCGATTAATGGCGACAATAGAAGGCTCATCCACGACCACATTGCCATCCTGGATAATTAGCGTATTGGCAGTACCCAAATCTATTGCTAACTCCTGCTTGAAAAAACTGAATAATTTCATTAAATCTGTTTCTCCTTTGTACTTGTTTGGAGGTCTTTATCGGCGATCAAAGCATTTATCTTTCAATAAACAGGCATTATTATTGCCCAAAGCGCGACCGCCAAACAGGCACTTTAAGTTTAGTGTTTCTGTTAAAGCGTGTCTGAGGTGAAGTTTTCTTTGGCGCAAAGCAACACAAATTTTATGTAAAAAGAAAGGATATTCTCAAGAAAAACAGGGCGTTATAGGAAATCCTTAGTTTTTCATTGGCGCACCTACACTGACCTGCCAAATATCGCCTTCCTGTAAATATTTGTTCGCTAATTCCTGCAGCTGTTTAGCCGTTATTTTTCGTGTCGTTTGGACCAATTTTGAGAAAAAGTCTTCCGGTAAATCCTCCAACACAATTGTTTTTATCAATTCACTTGCCTGAAATGGTCCATCGATCATTGTCAAGTAAGTCCCGATGAGGTAATTCTTGACCATTTCCAATTCTTGTTCAGAAACAGCTTTGTTTCTCAATATGGCAAGCTCTTTATATATTTCATCACGTGTAGCAGTGACAAACTCATTGCCTACCTCTGTTCCAATATATAAATATCCATCAAATTTCATCACATCCAATTGCGAAAAAATGTGATAGGTATACCCCTTGTCTTCCCGAATGTTAGCCATCAATCTAGAACCAAAGTACCCACCTAAGAGCGCATTTAGAACATACATGCCACAGTAATCCTCATGCTGTCGATTGAATAACTTTCGCCCCATCCGAAGCGCCGTTTGAATGGTATCCGGTCGTTCCAAGAAATGTGCTCCGGCCATAGCAGGAAGGGGTGGAAATTTGGCACTAACGTTTCCGCCGCTTCTACTTAAGCTACCAATATACTTATTGAGGGACTGAATATGGGCAGGAGTGGTTTTCCCACTCAAAAATATCGTACAATTATTCGTCGTATAGGTCCGATCAAAGTGCTGTTGCAGATCTTCCCTTTTTAAAGCTGCATAGGTCTCTTCTACGCTGTTATATCCATAAGGATGCTTAGATCCAAAAATAAGTTCCGTGATAGTTCGATAAGCTACCACCTCATTCTTAGTGAGATCCTCTTTGAGTAGCTGGCGCTTTCGCTGCACGAAGGCCTCTAATTCAGCGGTAGAAAAGGAAGGATTTTCTAAAATATCTCGTAAGATGGGTAAGATTTTGTCCAAATACCTACTTAAACTGTAGACAATGACATTGGCTGTATCTAGATTGAAGGGGAGACTCAAACTACACCCGTAAAAATCAAACAATTCGGCAATCTCTGAGCCAGAATGCCTTGTAGTTCCTTCTCTTAACAAACTCGAAGTAGCCCTAGCCACCAGTTGCTTATGCTCAAAAGGTCTTCCGGCATCAAATACCAACTCTAACTTCACCACCTCCTGGGTTCCTAAATGTACCTCATAGACAGGAATACCATTGTCTAGCTGGTGTCTTCGGTAACCAGGGAGTTGCACATCTTCCGGCATCCGGATTACCGGAGCCTTCTTCCTATCTAGCATCATATTTCAAATTTCTTCAGCATGCAAAGATATGACATTACTGCCATCTTTGCTATCACTCGCTAAGCACGGAATTGAGGTTCCCTACCTAAGCAGGTTAACACCACCTGCCACTTCCTTCAGGTCGCCCCCAGCTTGCCGCCACTGTATTCGATAAATATATAGTCCCGCTGCCAAGGGCTCTCCATTACTTTGACCATTCCATCCTACCTCGATGTCCCGACTCAGAAAAACGTGGCCGCCCCAACGATCAAAGATATCCAGTTGATACTCCTCTAACATGCCAAAGGCCAAAGCTGGCCGAAAAACTTGATTGACACCCTCTGGGGCAAACACATTTGGAATATAGAAAGGAGCAACGGGCATAACACAAACTGTATTGGATCGGGAAACTACACTTCTCAGCTCTCCTCCTGGCAATTCAATCCGAGCCTTAGCCAAGATATAATAACAGGTCTCTAAACTGGCGGCTCCATCAATGCTCACCTGATCATTGAGCGAAAGAATACTACTAGTTTCTACACTTACTAATGTCTCTACGCCGTCCACAATTCGGTAAATTTCATACTCTAAGGATTGCTGTAACCCATTGAGATAGGGGGTCCATCGCAATTGATTAGTAGCATCATCGGCAGCTTCCGCTGTTAGAAAAATCGTCTGAACACTATTTGAGTTTCTAAGCTCACCGCATTGATCTTCCGTCGAAATAGAAAAAATAGAAAACTCCTGCGAAGGATCAGTTTGCGCATCTGTAAAGGTGTTCTCCGCCGCAAAACCTCCTGCCAATAAGGATTGAAGGGTAGAAATCCCGGCTGTTTCTGATAATAAATCGGCGGAAAGCAATTCGGCATTAGGATTGATCTGCCAATCCACTATAAATTCATTGCTCGGACTTAGACTCACATTGAGTAAATTCAAGCGATCCACTGGATCTACCACTGATATACTTGTGCAAGTTTCGTTGGAGCTGGAAATCAGATTGGTCCCTTCCTGTCCAGCTACCACTTTAAAACAATAGAGTACCTCTCCGCGAGCCTGATCAAATACATAACTACTTACATTCCCAGCTACAGTAGCTATTGGGTCAAAAGGCCCGCCATTTTCACTAAGAAGAATCGTATGCTCTGCGATGCCTCCATCCCAATTCTGATAGAGATTCCAAGACAATTCGATGGCTTGTTCACAACTATCTAAGGCATTGGTCTCCAAAAAGATGGTCTCATGCAACGGAGCAGTAAGGCTCGCATTCCCACAGGCATCAATTGCTACGACGAAATAGGTTTCTTTTCCATCATTGGGACTAGCATTTAAATCCGTATACATCAATCCATCAGGAACCGTATCAATAATACTGGTCCCCATCGTTGTATTCCTGGAAATAACATAGGCGATTACTTCGGGAGAAGGGCTCGGATCCCATTCCATCACAACTTGACCATCTTCCACCGTTACATAGCGGAAAAGGGGAACCTCCGGGTTTCGATTATCTAAAGTATCTGATTGTAGAGGGTTAACTCCTGGGCAATTTGCTATTGTCTCCATGTAATAGAACCAGGTAGCAATGCCCGCATCGGCATGAAAAAAGGAGGTTTGAGTGACATCTGTGATGGTGGCAAGTTCGTTGTAGGGACCAGCTGCGGATTCACTGGCAAGAATTCGATAGCCATCTGGGGTAGCACAACTCACTGCTGGGATATCCCATACCAAGGTATCATTACTGACGCATAGTAAAGCTGGGGCCTCCAGCTGCGCTTGCAGTAATACTGGCCCGATCAATACTAATAGGATACCAATAATGAGTGAACGATTCATTGGGTTTAATTTTGTTCATAGGTATTATCCGATGACATCATTTGCTTAAACTTATCCTCTAATACAGTCATCGGATATCGGTCAAATAGGGCGTAGGTGAGTGGGGTTTCTCCTAATTGTTTTTCATAAAAAACAAGACCTATATTCTTAGCATATATTTCTCTACCATCCCATTGTGGTTCCATTCCTCCCTGCTCTTTATCATCTAATTCAACCAACTCCTTCACTTCAAAGGCTACACTTGGGAGTTTTTTCTTTTTGAACACAAAGGTAGTATCTCCTACATAACGACGATTTTTGATCAGTGTTGTAACCAGGTGAGGTTCATCTGGTGAACTGATCTGAATCTTGTACAGAAAAACTCCTCCTCCTTCACTAACCTCGAAAGGGAAAATATTCCCTGCTAGTACTTCGGTATTTAAGGGTTGCTGTTTGCCGACCGAGTCTGTAACAAATAAAGCTAGGTCATTTTGAATCATCCCATTACTTACCATCTCCTCCTTTGCCAACTGGCGAGGGATTAGGTCATGCTCATAATAAGTCGCAGTTAAAAACACACCATCCTCTTCTATAAATGAGCGATAATACCAATAAACAGGTGGGAGCGAATCGTTTCCAATGGATCTATATTCATAGACCAGGCCATCTTCTAGTTGACGAATAGGATAATAATAATCTCTGATATCTTTCTTACCGTCTTGATCTCCACAAGCGAAACAAAGGATTGCAAGTAACCCTAAGAGTCCAGCCCTGCAGCTCGTTGGTAAGATCAGTTTCCAATCGTATGATTTCATGCTAAATGTTAGGTGTTATCTTTGTAATGATTTCCAAGAGTTCCTTGACTTAATAGGAATTCTCTCTCTCTTCCTAAACCTGTAATCTTAGCAGTTTGTTATGTTTTTGAATGCCAAATTGTCATCTTTCTGGCTATTGGTATGAATTGTGCCCATCATTTTGCCGCAAGCCTAGGGCAAAAGATAGGCATGCCTCCATACTTATGCTTATCTTTGCGGCACCAATCAAAAGAAATAGAAGAAATTAAAGATATATATGTTAAAATCGATCACTAATTCTCTAAAAAAGGTCTTTGGTACCAAGTATGAAAGGGACGTAAAGACTTACGCGCCGATCGTGCATGAAATCAATGAGATCTTCGAAGAGCTTCAGAGTTTGAGTAATGATGAGCTGCGTAATAAGACGTTTCAGTTCAGAGAGAGCATTACTGAGCACCTCACTGGTATTAATGAAGATATTGCTAATATCCAACAACAAGCCACTGATGAAGAAGATCTGCTTGAAAAGGAAGACCTCTTTGCTCAGATCGATGAGTTGGTTGAAGAAAGAGATAAGCATTTAGAAGTTATTCTTAAAGAAATATTGCCAGAAGCTTTTGCCGTAGTAAAAGAAACAGCAAGACGTTTCAGTCAAAATGAGACCTTAGAGGTTACGGCTACCGATCATGATCGGGAACTAGCTTCCAATGCCAATAAAAGCTATATCAGCATACAGGGAGATAAAGCAATTTGGAAGAATTCCTGGACAGCTGCGGGTGGAGAGATTACCTGGAACATGTTGCACTATGATGTGCAGTTGATCGGGGGAATGGTGCTTCATGATGGTAAGATCGCAGAGATGGCTACAGGTGAGGGTAAAACCTTAGTTGCAACGCTTCCTGCCTATCTAAATGGTCTTTCTGGACAAGGCGTGCATGTGATCACCGTTAATGATTATTTGGCCCGACGTGACTGCGAATGGGTAGGTCCTATTTTTGAATTCTTATTCCTGACGGTTGATTGTATAGATAAATACCGCCCGCATTCGGAGGAAAGAAGAAAGGCTTACCTATCCGATGTCACCTATGGAACCAATAATGAATACGGTTTCGATTACCTCCGTGATAATATGGTGCGATCAGTAGATGAAATGGTACAGAGAAAACACCATTTCACGATGATTGATGAGGTTGACTCCGTATTGATTGATGATGCTCGAACACCTTTGATCATTTCTGGCCCCGTTCCAAAAGGTACTGAAGATCAAGAATACTTGGCCCTTAAGCCTAAAGTAGAAAGCCTTATCGCGGCTCAACGCAAATTGGCCACACAATACCTAACGGAAGCTAAACAGCTATTCAAAGAGGACAAAACGGGTTATCAGGAAGGTGAGGCAGGGATGGCGCTTCTTCGTGCTTACCGGGCACTACCAAAGTACCGCCCTTTGATTAAGTTTTTGAGTGGAGAAGGAGTTAAGGTGAACTTGCAAAAGGCGGAGAACTTCTACATGCAGGAGCAATCCAAGAACATGCACCTGGTCGATGAGCCGCTTCTATTTACTATCGATGAGAAGAATAGAAACGTAGAGTTGACCGAATTAGGTTCCGAGTTTTTGGCGCGCGGTAGTGAGGATACTAATTTCTTTATCCTTCCAGATATTGCTACTGGGATGATGGAAATTGAAAGCAATGAAGAACTTTCCAGTGACGAACTAGCTGAAGCCAAGAATAAACTTGCCCAGGATTTTGCGGTCAAGTCAAAACGCTTGCACTCCATTAGTCAGTTGTTGAAAGCCTATACTTTATTTGAGCGAGATGACGAGTACGTAGTGATCGATGGTCAAGTAAAGATCGTAGATGAGCAGACGGGACGTATGATGGAGGGTCGAAGGTACTCTGATGGTCTTCACCAGGCACTTGAGGCGAAAGAGAATGTGAAGGTAGGTGACATTACGCAAACCTATGCGACCGTAACCTTGCAGAATTACTTCCGAATGTATCACAAGCTAGCAGGTATGACCGGTACCGCTGAAACGGAAGCTAGTGAGCTTTGGGAAATCTATAAGTTGGACGTGGTCGTGATTCCTACCAACCGACCAATCCAAAGAGATGACCAGGAAGACTTGGTCTATAAAACGGAACGAGAAAAGTTCAACGCCGTTATAGAAGACATTGTAAAGTTAAGTCAGGCAGGACGCCCGATACTGGTAGGTACAACCTCCGTAGATGTTTCGGAACGGCTTAGTCGAACCTTGCGACTGCGCGCCATTGACCATAACGTCCTGAATGCCAAACAACATCAGCGTGAGGCCGAAATTGTTGCGGAAGCGGGTAAGCCTGGAAAGGTCACCATCGCGACGAACATGGCTGGTCGGGGTACGGATATCAAAATCTCTGATCAAGTGAAGAATGCAGGTGGATTGGCCATTATCGGTACAGAAAGGCATGATTCTCGCCGAGTTGATAGACAGCTTCGAGGTCGTGCTGGTCGTCAGGGAGACCCGGGTAGTTCTCAATTCTATGTTTCCTTGGAGGACCGGCTAATGCGTCTCTTCCAATCGGAGCGCATCGCTGGCTTGATGGATAGAATGGGACACCAAGAAGGGGAAGTGATCCAACACTCGATGGTAACCAAATCCATTGAACGAGCCCAGAAGAAGGTGGAGGAGAACAACTTTGGTATCCGTAAGAGATTGCTGGAGTATGATGATGTGATGAATATCCAGCGGGAAGCCATTTACAAAAAGAGGAAGAATGCTTTGGCTGGTGATCGATTGACGGTGGATCTAGCGAATATGTTCCATTCACTGTTGGAAAGCCTAGTGTACTCTCACAAACACAATGGAGATGTAGAATCTTTCCGCCGTGAAATGTTGAGCATGATCGGGTTTGATCCTAAGATGGAAGCAAGTGATTTCCTTGAAGGTAGTGTAGCGGATGTTACCAATGATTTCTTTATTCAATTTAATGATTTCTACGACCGGAAGTTCAGCCAGATCACGGACGCCTTAATGCCCGCGATCAAGGATGTTTACGAAAAGCAATTCCATAAATACAAGCGCATCTTACTGCCATTCACAGATGGTAGCTCACATCCCTTGGCCGTTACTGCAGACATTGAAACAGCTGTCAGGACTGGAGGTAAATCCGTGGTACGGGATGTCGAAAAAGCAGTAACACTTTCCATTATTGATGAAAAATGGAAGGAACACTTGCGTTCGATGGATGAGTTGAAAGAGTCCGTACAAGCTGCTTCTTTCGAACAGAAAGATCCTTTGGTAGTATATAAGATGGAGGCTTTCAATTTGTTTGAGCAGCTCATCTTTACGATTAACCAAAGCGTCACGGCATATCTAGCTAAGGGATCCTTACAAGATAACCGCAGCGTACAACAAGCCCGGGAACAGAAGACGGATACCAGTAAGATGAGAACGCACCGAACGGGCGAAGAGGAAGCTGCTAGAGCTGCCGCAGAAGGTGTAAGTCAAAATAGATCCAAACCAACTACTTTCAAACGATCAGACAAGAAAGTAGGACGTAATGATCCTTGCCCTTGCGGTAGTGGCAAAAAGTATAAGCAATGTCACGGGAGAGGATAACTCTTCTTTTACGCATACGCTAATAAAAAACGAAAGCCTTGACTAATCAGTCAGGGCTTTTGTGTTGTTAACAGTAGGTAGCCCCTTAAGAAAGATGAGGGGTAGGTTCATTCTTGACCACAACACCTATCTTTTATGTCTAACGCACACCTTTTCCAAGAACTATTTGACTATAATCAGCATGCTAACGAGCAATTTATCAAGATCCTCACTGGCTTGGAAACTCCACCTGAAAAAGCCATCGGTTTTATGGACCATATTTTCAATGCCCATCAAATTTGGTTGAATCGAGTACAAGTAGGGGGAGCTACATTCGGTGTTTGGCAGTCACATGACCCTAATAGCTGGAACAGCTTAAATGAGCAACTCCATCAGCGCACCCGGACCTATCTGGAAGTCGATCCTGCCAGTAGAACACTGGATAGTACCATTGCTTATCAAAACTCCAAAGGGCAATCCTTCAGCAATTCCCTTCAGGATATCTATTTCCACGTAATCAATCATAGTACCCATCACCGCTCACAGATTGCGCTAATCTTGCGTCAACACAAGATCATTCCTCCTGCATCTGACTATATCTTCTACAAGCGGTAAAAGCGAGGAATGTAGGCCGTTTCAAGCCTAAATTTGGACGATTGCAATGCATAAGTTCGTAGATCAAACATCCATTAGTGGTGATTGGTCTAATAGTATATTGGGCCATTCCTGGCTCTCCTATCCACTCCTGATCGCCTTAAGATTCTTTATGAATAAGGCTCATAAAGGGATAAAACCAGCCATTTTCTTATAAAAACTACAAATTAGAGTAAAATAATTTGACTTTCATCTTTATTAAAACTACATTTAAGATAAATATTGAACCAATGAGTAAACATAGACTAGGGGAATTCGAAGAATTGGTGCTTCTTACCGTCGCGGTTCTGTACGGGGAGGCCTATGGAATTGCCATTATTGATGAAATGGAAAGGCGTCTAGAGCGCACCGTAAGCATTGGGTCCTTACAGACCGTACTCCGACGATTAGAGAAAAAGGGATATCTCGCTTCGGAATTGGGTGAGGTTACCAAAGTACGCGGCGGGAAAAGGAAAAGATTTTTCATCGTCACCAATTTAGGGCGGAAGGCTCTAGAAGTTACCAAGGACCAACGCCTAGATCTTTGGAATTCCATTCCTAACATTGCTTTTGGTGATTAGTATGAAAAACAAGACATCCAATCAGCCGCCTAAGTTCTTCTTGCGATTCTTCCGATGGTTTTGCAATCCGGACTTCGTGGAGGATCTCGAAGGAGATCTACATGAGCGCTTTGCCAGAAGAAGCAATTCAGATACCCCCAATCGGGCCAAATGGTTATTTGCCAAGGATGTGTTCTCCCTTTTTCGGCCTGGCATCATCAAGTCCTTTTCACCAAAAAGCTTTCTCAATCCCACTGTTATGCTACGTCATCACCTTAAACTTTGCTATCGTCAATATCGACGATCCCCAAATACTTTCCTCATTAATGTCATTGGCCTGGCTTCCGGGCTTGCCTGTGCCATTTTCATCTTCTTATGGATTCAAGATGAATACCAAATAGATCGCTTTCACGCAAAGGATCAACACCTCTATCAGGTCATGCAAAACTATCCCATAGTGGGTGGTTTCGAAACAGTAGAGTCTTTGCCAGGGCCATTAGCTCAAGCCCTAGTAAAAGAATTCCCTGAAGTAGCAAGTGCAATTACCCTAGCTCCCCCGCTTGGGAGTTTGGGAAATAAGGGGATTATTTCTACCGCAGGAAAACAAGTCAAAGCCAATGAGTTGTACGTAGATCCGGAATTTTTTCAGTTCTTTTCTTTCCCCTTGCAGGAAGGAGACTCGGAATGGGTGCTGCAAAAGAAAGACGCTGTAGTCATTTCGAAAAAACTAGCTACCCAACTCTTTTCCAATTCAAGAGAAGCCGTGGGGCAAGCCATTGAATGGTTTCGCGGAGATACCACTATGCTATACACCATTAGCGGCGTTTTTGATAATATCCCCGCCCAATCCACCTTGCAATTCGATTTACTCCTCTCCTACCCCGCCTTATCAGACCGCTCAGAAAACCTCCGGACATGGGCCAATAGCGACCCACACACCTATGTTCTTTTAAAGCCAGGTGTGGATATCGAAGCCCTAAACCAGAAATTAAGTAGCTACCTCCAGGAAAAGGTCAGCGCCAGTGTGGATGATCCCAACTATAAATTCACGGGAACCGCTTTCGTACAGCGATTCTCTGATCGGTATTTATATAACCGCTTTGAGCATGGACATCAAGCTGGAGGACGCATTGGCTATGTGAAGCTATTCGCAATGATTGCTTTTTTCTTGCTTCTAATCGCTTGCATTAACTTCATGAACCTCTCCACAGCAAAAGCCATCCACCGAGCCAAAGAGATTGGTATCAAGAAGGTGATTGGGGCGCAACGTAGCTCATTGATATCGCAATATCTAACTGAGGCCATTCTCATCACACTAATGGCAGCCCTGGTAGCAGTGATAGTAGTCTATGCCTTACTCCCTCAGTTTAATATATTGACGGAAAAGGACATTATTTTTAGACCTACGCCGACCATTCTTCTTGCTTTGGTCGCTATCATCGGATTTACGGGTTTTCTCGCAGGCAGTTACCCCGCCTTGTACTTATCGAAGTTTCAACCAGCCAAGATATTTAAAGGGAAGCTTACGCGCGGCCTACGCGAATATCGGATGAGAAAAGGATTGGTCGTATTTCAATTCACCATTTCCTTAGTCCTCATCATTGCAGTAGTGCTCGTTTATCAGCAAATCAACTTTATCCAGAACAAAAAACTAGGTTATAATAACGAACGAATTCTAACCTTAAAGCGCGATGGGAATCTAAGAAGTCAATTTCCTGCCTTTAAAGCAAGCCTGGAAGCCCTCCCCGAGATAGCGTCTGTGACGACCTTCCGACACGATCTGACGGGAGATTTTGGAAGCACTTCCGGCCTACAATGGGAAGGTCAAGCGGAAGGCCATCGTATTGAGTTTGGAAATTTAGAGGCAGACTATGGCCTGATGGAAATGATGGAAATCCGACTGGCGGAGGGGCGAAGTTTTTCTTCAGATTTTGCTACAGAACGTAACAAGATCATATTCAACGAGGCAGCCATTAAGGCCATGGGATTGAAAGAGGCCGTCGGTCAAAAGGTAATGCTCTGGGGAGAGCCGAGGGAAATCATAGGGGTAGCGGAGGATTTTCATTTTGAATCGCTCTATGAAAAGGTAAAACCCTGTATGATTCGATTCTCTCCTAATAATGAGAATATCCTCATAAAACTAAAGTCAGCTACGCCAAGCCAAGCCATCACAGCGATTGAAGAAACATACCATCAGTTTAATGAAGGGCTGGCTTTCGAGTATCGCTTTCTGGATGATGACTATCAACGGCTTTATGCATCAGAACAAAGGATTTCTCGTTTATCTCGATATTTTGCGGCCTTGGCTATTATCATCTCCTGTCTAGGTTTATTCGGCCTGGCGGCCTTCACGGCTGAAAGAAGAGCCAAGGAGATCTCCATTCGCAAGATTCTAGGAGCCAGTATAGCCTCTATTGTCCAACTGCTATCAAAAGACTTTACCCGCACTGTCATGCTAGCTCTACTAATCGGCATCCCGATTAGCTATCTATTGAGTCAATATTGGCTGCAATCTTTTGCCTACCATATCGATATCCAGCCGTGGTATTTCCTGGGAGCTGGGCTTTTACTCTTGCTCATTGCTTGGAGCACCGTTGGTATCCAAACTATTAAAGCCGCAAGGACAAACCTCATTCAAGCCTTAAAAGATGAATGATATACAACAACAACGTCCATCTCATTGGGCCCTGCGTTTCTTCCGTTGGTACTGCAATCCGGACTTTGTAGAAGACCTGGAAGGAGACCTACACGAGCGATTTGAACGTAAGGTAAATGCCGGTAGTACACGTAGAGCCAAACGGGCATTGGTTAAAGATGTATTCTCACTCTTCCGTCCGGGGATTATTAGACCACTTAGGATAAATCACCCTTTTATGAATACTGTTGACATGTTTAGAAATCACCTAAAAATTGCTTGGCGAAATCTGTTCAAGAAGAAGTTTTTCTCTTCGATTAATATTGGCGGTTTAGCGGCGGGAATGTTGATCCCCATGCTGATCGGCCTATGGATACACGACGAACTTTCCTTCAATAAGCAGTACCCTAATGGAGATCGTATTGCCTTAGCGATGCAGAATCAGGACCTAAATGGTAAAATTGAAACCTGGTATAACCAAGCCAGGCAGTTAGAGCCAGAACTCCGTAAGAGTTATGGGCACCTCTTTGATGGCATCGTAACCACTCCAGGTACCTGGACTCATTCGATCACCTACGAAGACAAAAAAATTAAGAAAAGGGGCAGCTATTTCGGGCCAGATATTCTCAATATGCTTTCTATCAATCTGCTCAAGGGAAGCCCAGGGAGTATGGAAGACCCCAACGCTATATTTTTAGCAGCATCCACTGCGGAAGCCTTGTTTGGTAGCGAAGACCCAATGGATAAAGCGTTGGTTGTAGGCAATGACCTAGCGGTAACAGTTAAAGGAGTATACGAAGACCTCCCTCAGAATTCAGAGTTTCAGGATTTACTCTTCATCATACCCTGGGAAAGATATTTCCAGCATGCCAATCTGGAAAAGCGAACGAGTTGGGGCAATAGCTGGTTCAATGTCTTCGTGCAGCTAGCAGATAATGTTAGCATGGAGGAAGCCTCTCTTGCAATCAAAGATGCAAAATACGACAACATTGAAACGGACTTTGCTGAAAAGACAAAGCCAGCTATTTTCCTACATCCGATGAAGGACTGGTACTTACGCGGAGAATTCGAAAATGGTAAAAATGCCGGCGGTAGAATAGAATACGTTTGGTTATTTGGAATTATCGCTGTTTTTGTCCTGTTATTGGCTTGTATTAATTTCATGAACCTAAGTACGGCGAGATCGGAGGAAAGAGCCAAAGAAGTCGGTATCCGAAAGACCCTTGGGTCGGTAAGAGGTCAACTCGTTAGTCAATTTTTTAGTGAGTCGTTGCTGATCACCTTGCTCGCCTTTGTCTTATCTATTGGTTTAGCCTACGTACTCTTGCCCTCCTTTAACGAAATCGCGGATAAAGAGCTACAATTCCCATGGACTAATCCAACCTTCTGGCTCTTGGGCGTTGGTTTCGCTTTACTAACTGGCTTAATCGCAGGAAGCTATCCCTCTTTTTACTTATCCGCTTTCAAACCAGTTAAAATCTTAAAAGGAGCTTTAAGAGCAGGTAAAGCAGCTCACTTACCGCGTAAAGCCTTGGTGGTCATCCAATTTACCGTATCCATCAGCCTAATTATCGGAACGATTTTTATTTTCCGACAGATCCAACACGCTAAGGATCGCCCAATAGGATACAATAGAGACAACCTCATCCGCGTCCCGATCAGGAACGATGAAATCATTACGCATCTCAAAACATTGCGAACAGATTTGCTAAATACCGGCATGGTAGAAGAGGTAGCAGGAACAGATTCTCCTATCACGTCTACTGGTGTAACCAATGGCGGTTTTGACTGGACGGGGAAAGATCCAAGTGCCAGTAATGACTTCACCACGCTGCGCGTCACTTACGAATTTGGTGACATGGTAGATTGGGAAATCATTGCGGGTAGAGATTTTTCTCGTGACTTTGCCAGTGACACTACGGGATTCATCCTAAATGAGGCTGCTGTCGAGTACATGGGGCTTGAGGACCCCGTAGGTATGGTCATGCGGAGAGGAGAGGACGTGCATAAGATCGTCGGTGTAGTGAAAAATTTAGTTACTCAATCGCCCTACGCTCCAGTGCGGCAAACTCTATTCATGCTGCACGAGACTTGGTTAAATTATGTCAACATCAAATTAAAAGCTGATAGCCCTCCTCACGAAGCCTTGACACAAATTGAAGCCATCTTTAAAAAGTATGACCCTGCCAACAGCTTTGATTACCAATTTGCAGATGAAGCCTACGCGCGGAAGTTTAGTGATGAAGAACGCATCGGGAAATTAGCTTCCTTCTTTGCGATCCTGGCTATTTTCATTTCTTGCCTCGGTCTCTTTGGCTTAGCAGCCTACGTGGCGGAGCGGCGTAAAAAGGAAATTGGCATTCGCAAAGTCCTAGGCGCATCTATCCTTAGGCTCTGCCAGATGCTTTCGAAAGACTTTATGAAATTAGTATTGATATCTTTTCTGCTGGCCACCCCCATCAGTTACTACCTAATGAACAATTGGCTTCAAGATTTCAGCTACCGAACGGGGCTCTCTTGGTGGGTTTTCGCTTTGGTAGGCCTGGCCTCGATAGTCATAGCCTTATCTACGGTGATCATTCAAGCATTGCGCGCAGCCTTGATGAATCCGGCAAATGTGATAAAAAGTGAATAATCGCCCAACGGGCCCACCTCGGTGGGCCTTGAAATTCTTTCGTTGGTATTGCCAGCCAGACTTTGTGGAAGATCTGGAAGGAGACCTGTTTGAGCGCTTCGAAAGAAACCTAGCGCAAGTCAGCCTTAGAAAGGCGAGGTGGAGATTCATTAAAGACACCCTCTCTCTTTTTCGTAGAGGCATTATTCGGACGCCTCATTTCCCCGCTGCCACAATAGCATATGATATGTATCGACATTATTTCAAAATAGCCTGGAGAAATCTGAAGAAGAACCGATCCTTCAGTTTGATCAACCTGGGAGGCTTAGCCATAAGCCTAAGTTGTTGCATTTTATTGATCCTCTATATCGTCAGTGAATCCAGCTTTGATCAGCACCATGAAGATTCGGATCACATCTTTTTAGTCAACAGCAAAGCTGTCTCCAACAATGGAAAATCAGAACCTTATCCAAAACTTTCTGCCCCTTACAAACAAGCCCTGGTCGATGGCTTCCCTGAAATAGAAGCTAGTACCCGACTTTGGGTGAATTTCATAGACAGTAAGGCCTTACTGCAAGTTGCATCGACAACGGGGGCTCCTAAGTTATTCTACGAACCCAAAGCCTACCACGTTGACCCCAACTTCTTCGAGCTATTTACCTACGAGTTTAAGGAGCAACTGCCCGAAGCCCAGCTTTTGGCAAAGCCAAACAGCATTGTCATTTCGGAGCAGCTGGCAGAAAAATTATTTGGAGCGAAGTCCGCCCTACAACAGCAGATCAAAATTGGAGGAACGACCGGCTTCGACCAGTCATTTGAAGTGACTGGCGTTTTTACATCTGAAGCTCATAGGTCACATATTGATGCCCATATGTTTCTCCCTCTTAAGGCTGGATGGGTGGGCTATTTCACGCAAACGCAGCCGCAAAACTTTTCCTCAAATAATATCTTCTATACCTACGTTAAGCTCAAGGAAAATACTTCAGCTAGCCAACTTAATGGGAAGTTGGATGGATTTATGCATGAGTATGCAGCAGCAGATCTTCGCGCAGCTGGCTTTGACAAGACACTTTCATTACTCCCAGTGGATCAAATTCATCTACATGATGAAATCGACACCATTGTAAGTGCCACCAATAGCCGTTCTTACCTATATATCCTAGCCAGCATTGGTTTATTGACCCTTTTTGTTGCCTGTGTCAACTTCATGAATCTGTCGACTGCTCAAGCTACCCGTCGGGCTACGGAGGTGAGCCTTCGCAAAACTTTTGGTGCGCGGAAAGGAAATCTAATTCGGCAGTTTTTAAGTGAATCTTTGGTCTTAAGCTTTGGAGCCATGATCCTCGGCCTAGTGCTAGTTTTACTGCTTTTACCTGCTTTCAATGAACTCACCGGAAAGAGCCTGGATCTGCTTACACTATTACATCCGTATATCTTGATCGGCCTGTTTGGGCTCACGATATTTACCGGAATTGTAGCGGGAAGTTATCCGGCTTTTTATCTTGCCATTTTCAAACCCTTCCAAGCCATTTCGGATAAGGCGACGAGAAGTAAAAGTCTTGTTCACTTGCGCAGAGGTTCTGTTGTTTTTCAGTTTGTTATCGCAGTAGGCCTAATCACCGCAACACTGATTATTCAGCGTCAAATGCAATACCTGCAAGAGAAGCCCTTAGGCTTTCAAGCAGATCAGCAGGTGGTCATTCCCATCCAGAGTGCTGAAGCGGGAAAAAACTTCCAGACCTTAAGAGATGAATTGACACGATCTGCTCATATACGAGGAGCTGCTGGTACTCAATTTTACCCGGTAATAGATAATCCAACGGCTGTTTCACTGTACCGCCCAGACCAACAGGTGAATGAAATACAAAGTGTTAGTACAAATCTAGTTTCCCCGGAATTAATGGATCTTATGGAGTTCGAGCTATTAGCCGGGCGCATGTTCTCTCCAGCGTTCAAAGCTGACACCGCCAACCGGATTGTAGTAAATGAGGCCACTTTGCAGGCCTGTTCCATTGCGCAAGAACAAGCCATTGGCCAAAAACTCAACTTTGATTTTCAAGGTCAAACCATCACGTACGAAATCATTGGCGTGATCAAAGATTTTCACTTTGAGGACCTACATCAAGAAATTAAACCCTACGCTTTTCTGTTAAATCGAGATGCCCCTCTAAGCTATCTAATCGCAAAGATTGATGGCGAAGAGATTAGCAGTGGCTTGCAGGAGCTTAGAGAAACTTGGAATCAGATTAATCCCGCTACCCCTTTTCAATACAGCTTTTTAAAAGCAGATTTTCAACAAAATTATGATGCGGATCAGCGTGCAGCGAAGATCGTCTCTTACTTTACGCTCATCGCCATAGTCGTGGGCTGTCTGGGGTTATTTGGATTAGTCGCATTTTCAGCACAAAGAAGAACCAAGGAAATTGGAATTCGCAAGGTATTAGGGGCATCGGTAGCTTCCATAAGTTTCTTGTTGAGCAAGGAACTCTTATTATTGGTACTAATGGCCATCTGCTTGGCACTTCCATTGACGTGGAAAATCATGACAAACTGGCTAGCCAGTTTTGCCTATCATACCCAGATAGATTGGTGGATATTTGGTCTAGCGGCATTAGCAGCCATTTTTATCGCCGCCTTAACCCTTAGCTTTCACGCCATCAAGGCGGCCCTAATTGCCCCCATTCACTCCTTGCGCTCCGAATAACAGCCCTTGGTATTCTGCCGACGCAGCCTCAAGCTCGATCATTGATCGGCCTTGAGGCTTTTCTTCTTACCATTCATCCTCCCCTATTACCGCTCCTCACAATTTCCTTTACCCTAGCTTTCAAAACAGCTATATTGCTGAAAAAACAAACAAGCATGAAAGTTATCACTGTTTTAATGGTCTGCCTAGGATTAGGATACATGAGCTTTGCACAATCCCCCGTCGGAGACTGGGAAGGCACCCTGGAGGCGCCAGGTATAAAACTCAAAATCGTTTTCCATATCACTGGCGATGGTGATGCATATAGCGCTACTATGGACTCTCCTGATCAGGGTGCCATGGGATTACCAACAAATTCCACAAAATTTGAGGATGGGAAATTGACCATCACCGCCACCCAGCTCGGAATGACCTATGAAGGTGTTCTAGATGCAGACGGAGCCAATCTGAAAGGCGTATTCAAGCAAGGTCCGGGCACCATCCCTTTAAATTTGACGAAAGCCAAGGGTGAACCCGCCAAACTAGATCGTCCCCAGGAGCCTCAGAAACCCTACCCATACAAAGAGGAAGCAGTAAAATACGACAATGCGAAAGCAGAAGGCGTCACCCTAGCGGGAACCCTTACCATGCCCAATACCAATGGCCCACATCCCGCAGTGGTCTTGATTAGTGGCTCTGGTCCACAAAATCGTGATGAAGAACTCGTCGGGCATAAGCCTTTTCTAATCTTAGCCGACCACCTTACCCGGCAAGGTATAGCCGTACTAAGATATGATGATCGAGGAGTAGAAGAATCCACTGGTGATTTTGCTACGGCTACTTCAGCCGATTTTGCTACGGATGTAGAAGCCGCTGTGGCCTACCTTAAAACGAGAAAAGATATTGACGCCAGTAAGATTGGCCTCATGGGACATAGTGAAGGCGGCCTTATTGCTCCAATGGTTGCCGCAGAATCCAAAGACGTAGCTTATATCGTCTTATTGGCTGGTCCAGGGGTATCTGGCACCGAAATACTGCTTCTACAACAGGAGCTAATCGCAAAAGCGAGCCAAGTCCCAGATCAAGTGGTGGCCTTGAATCGCAAACTCAACAAAAGAACCTTTGAATTACTTAGTGAGCATGGAGATGACCTACCTAAGGCTAAGGAGGAAATCAAGAAGTATATGAACCAGGAAAAAGAAAGACTTTCCGATACTGATAAAGCTATCTTAGAAGCTTCAATGGGTCAGTTTGATCAGACTTTCCAACAGATATCTTCCCCTTGGTTCCGATTCTTTCTAAAATATGACCCGGCCACTTCATTAGAAAAAGTTAGCTGTCCAGTTTTGGCGATTAATGGAGACAAGGACCTTCAAGTAGATGCAGCGCAAAACCTTCCTGCCATTGAAAAAGCACTCAAAAAAGGAGGAAATACAAACTACGAGATTAAAGCTTTGTCCAATATGAATCATCTGTTCCAAACAAGTGAGACAGGATCGCCTACTGAATACGGGAAACTGACAGAAACTTTTTCTCCGACAGCTTTAAATACCATCAGCAACTGGCTACAGACGCAGTTGAAATAAAGATCGATGCCTACCACTACTAAGACAAGGCTATTCTGGACACTTCACACCCTCGGTTGGCTAGTTTTTACATTGGTCAACGGAGGGGTGAATGGGTATTTCAGTGGCAGTAAATCTGTAGTATTGATTAACTCCTTAGTAGGCTTGTGGGGCTTCTTGATTACACTAGCTTATCGATGGTACATTCATAAGGCTGGTTGGAAAAACTACAGCTTATCCCAACTTGTTCTGCCCGCTATCCTTGGGATTTTAATTGTTTCTATTGCTTGGATGACGGTAAGTGCCCTGGTAGCCTACTACGGGATCTATTTATTGGACGGTAGGCGCGTCCCGCTCTGGATACTGTTTCTCAATGGCACTATTTCTGGCCTGCTGATTATTGCCGTTTGGACGGCTCTCTACTTTTCCTATCACTTTTTCCGCAGATTTACGCAAGCAGAAATTGAAAAGTGGAAACTAGAAGCTACGCTTAAAGAAGCACAATTAGCAGGACTCAGGACCCAGATCAATCCTCACTTTATGTTCAACGCTCTCAATAATATCAGAGCCCTCATTTTGGAAGATGGACATAAGGCAAGGCTGATGCTAACACATTTATCGGATCTTCTGCGATACTCCTTGGCAGAAACCCAACATGAAAAAGTTTCCCTTAAAACGGACCTGGAAACGATTGATTACTTCATGGCATTGCACAGCATCCAGTTTGAAGATAAACTGCAATTCGACCAAAACATCGAGGAGGGCTTACAAGAAGTCAAAGTGCCACCAATGCTGATTCAATTAATGATCGAAAATGCCATTAAGCATGGCATTGCACAGCAGGCGGATGGAGGAATCGTACAATTAAACATTCAGAAACACCAAGAGGATTTGAGCATCTCGGTAAAAAATACAGGAACACTAAATGGAACCGCTACGAAGCAAGAGGAATCAGCAAAAGTAGGTATCCAAAACATTAAAGATCGATTAGCACTCCTGTACAACGGAGAAGCCCATTTCAGTCTAACTGAAGAAGCCGGCATGGTGGAGGCTAAAGTGATTTTACCCTTACCCACCCATGTATAAAGAGAAAGTATGAAGTATGAAAGCAATGATCGTCGAAGATTCTCGCCTCGCCAGAAATGAGCTGAAAACGCTACTGCAGGAGCACCCGCAGATCGAAATAGTGGGAGAAGCCGCTAATGGTAAAGAAGCCCTTGAATTGGTTCCTAGACTAGAACCAGAACTACTATTCTTGGACATTCAAATGCCGGGTATGGGTGGTTTTGAATTGCTAGAGCAACTGGAATGGGTGCCTCTGATCGTTTTCACCACTGCCTACGATGAATATGCTGTCAAATCCTTTGAATTCAATACCCTAGACTACCTACTGAAACCTATTCATCCTGATCGCCTTGCAATAACGATCAAACGACTCGAGGAGCGACAGGAAAAACCAGAAGCGACTTCTGTTTTAAAGAGTGAAAGTCATCAGATTTTCGTGAAAGACGGTGAAAGGTGCTGGATCGTGAAGCTCGCAGATATTAGGCTGATGGAGATTTATGGTAACTACACAAGAATTTATTTTGAAGATAATAAACCCTTGATCCTAAAATCACTTAACCAATTGGAAAGCCGGCTTGACCCGCAACATTTTTTCCGGGCCAATCGCCAACAGATTATCAACCTCAAGTGGATTGCCAAACTCGATCCTTGGCTCAATGGCCGCTTGAAAGTTACTTTGGTCAATGGTGAAGAAGTAGAGATTTCCCGTCGACAATCTACCAAGCTTCGCGAGCTATTGTCTTTTTAATTCAACAACCCTTTCTCAGACAACTTTTGTGATCCTGTCCGGCTGAACGCTATTTGACTTCCTAGATAACGCTTAGTGAAAAGAGTGACGCAAAAACACAAAAATTGTCAGAAAAACTAAAACTATAGAATCATGACAGACTACCGAGAAGTCCCTCCTCCTCCTACTTCTTTAGAAAAACAATTAAAGCTTATTAGCCTAGTCATTTTAGGTGTAATGATCATTTACAGTGTATCCAACTTCACTAATCTACCCGATGAGATTCCCATTCACTTCAATGCCAAAGGAGAGGCCGATGGATATGGAACAAAAAATATGCTATTCTTCACACCTGGCGTTTGTAGTTTTCTTTTTCTGATGATGCATTTCATCGGCAATCTCAAGCCCAAAACGTACAATTTTCCAGTAAAGCTGACCGAAGACAATGCTAAAAAACAGGTGGAGCTGGCTCGCGAAATGATGCAAGGTTTAAATGTGGTAATATTCAGTCTAATGTTCTATATTCTTTGGAGAATGGTCGACTTGGCTACCGGGGGTACTGGTGGACTAGGCACCTTTTTCATGATCGTATTCATAGCAGCTATTTTCGGTGTGATTGGCTACTACATGCGACTGGCGCAAAAACATGCCTAATAGAGCATTACCCTTCCGGCGGATTACTTTTTAAACTCTTTTATATTGGTGGAAATGGTCAGGTGGTTGACGCCTCCAGCAAGGTGGAAGGTCGTTCGCCCATAGTCCAGTCTAAATCGGTTGATTTTAATACCAAAGCCATAAGTGAAACCTGCTAGGCTCCGGAAGTTCTCCAAGGATAGTTCCTTTCGTAAGAAATGATTGTATCCTAGACGCAAGCGGAAATTCTCTTTCTTGCCGATCAGCAATTCTCCATTAAAGATGAAGTGTCTGAACAGGTTATCAAAGTAGATACTGGTGGGACTTCTCTCTGTTTGGAGGTCACCAATAAAAACAGTGCCTTGTTCCGCATTAGGATCATCGTATAGAATATTCCAACGATTGAAATGATGATATATGATGGAGAAGCGAAACGGCAGATACTTCAATCGTTTAGAAATACCCAACTGGACCTCAAAGGGTAAAGGTTCTGTCTCGCCGCCCTCCTGGTAGGTCGACAGCTGCGTACCCATATTGCGAAAGAGGATGGTTGCTGTGAAGTTCTTGCTCGTATCATAATACACCAAGGCCGCATCAGATACAATTCCCCAGCTATTGAAGCCGGCCAGCTGTGAACTAATCATCTTGATGTTGGCGCCAGCTGTAATCCTTTCATTAATAGGATAAGCACCTCCCATGGTTAAGGCATATTCAGCTACTTTGAACTGACCTTCGACCACTCCCATTTCATCCCGCGCATCGATTTCTCCATAGTTGACATATTGAATTCCACCATGGAAGGTAGTATTCAATTTCTCAGCATGATGCCCATAACCGACATAACCATGTTGTATGCCCGCTAGGTGGAAACTATGGCTGAAACTAATCTGCTGATGCATTAGCGGATTTAACAGACTGGGATTCGCCAGCGCAAGATTGATATCATCATCTCGAACGGTGATCAAATTGGCTCCGAGAGCAGACACGCGAGCCGATGGAGAGAGGTTAAGAAATTCGTAGGTATTGATTCCTCCAATTTGTGCAAAGCCTAATTGGCTGACAAAAACCAATACCAAGAGCGAGTGTAGATTTTTAAGCATTCACCATCATTTAGAAATAGGGGTAGTTTTCCCCTTGATTTATTCTGCTTCTACCGCACCACCTTCTTTAGACCAAACAGTTCGGCAGATTCCATTTTCGCAATTCATGGTTTTCTCCAATTCTCCGGCTTCATCATACAATTTCAGCAAACCATGTTCATGATCTCCGTTTCGATAAAACCCTTCAGCTTTTAAGTTCCCGTTTTCATGGTACTCAATGAAAGGGCCATTCTCTTCATTATCACTAAACCCAACCACTTCCATCAACTGCCCATTCTTATAGTATCGCTTCCACTCCCCTTCCATGTAGTTGGCCGTATAAGAACCGACTAATTCGAGAATATTCCCTTCGTAGTAGGACCGATATTCCCCATCGAAAATACCGTTCTGGTAATTTTCCAGGACTATTGTATCTCCGTTCTCAGCAAACATGATTCGGGGCCCTTGCAAAGTATCATTCTGATAGTTGGCCAGTTCAATCATATTACCATCGGGATCAATACGCATAAACTGTCCTTCTTTGGCGTAATTGTCTACTCGACGAGAATAGCGTTCAATATTGTCGTATGCATCTGTTCGTTCTACTATCTCTAAGCCTTCTGGCAAGCCACTACCACTATCACTGGAACAAGACAATAAGAACGACCATAGAACTAATGCAGAAAATACCCTAAGCAAATTCATAATTAATCTTCTTGACACGAGGCCCATAGCACAGAGGCAAAGGGATTCCTTTTGCCCCTGTTCTTTTTTTACAACGAAAGATAGGCCTAGCTCGTGCCTTTATTTAATTTTTAAATGTGATTTGACGAGCTCGCGACTTTACTTACAACGGGCCGACCAATACTATAGTATTCAAAACCTTCGTCTTTCATGCGATCCAAATCATAAAGATTACGCCCATCAAAGATAAGTTGATGCTGCAGTAATTCCTTCATCACCTTAAAGCTTGGCGTTCTGAATACACTCCATTCCGTGACGATAGCTAATACATCCGCCCCGATAAGTGCCTCATATTGGTCTTCCGCATAAGATAAGCGATCACCATATATTTCTTTTACATTGTCCATGGCTTCAGGGTCAAATACCTTGACATTAGCTCCTGCTTCCAATAATTGATCGATTGTATAAAGCGCTGGTGCCTCTCGAATATCATCGGTATTGGGTTTGAATGCTAGTCCCCAAAGCGCCACCGTCTTACCCGCTAAATTCCCCTCAAAATGCGCTGCAATCATATCAGCGACCTTCAGTCGTTGTTTTCGGTTTACAGATAATACCGCATCCAAAATCTTGAACTTATAATCGTATTGATCCGCAGTTTTAGCTAAGGCTTGGACATCCTTAGGAAAACAACTTCCCCCAAAACCAACACCAGGAAACAAGAAACGCTTACCAATCCGGGAATCACTCCCCATCCCTTTGCGAACCATTTCGACATTAGCACCTACTTTGTCACATAGGTTAGCGATTTCATTCATAAAGGAAATTCGGGCAGCTAAGTAGGAGTTGGCCGCATACTTAGTCATTTCAGCAGAGCGCAAATCCATAAAGTAAATGGGGTTACCTTGTCTCACAAAGGGGTCATACAAGGTCTTCATAATCTTACTCGCCTTCTCCGAGGTGGAACCAATAACCACCCGGTCTGGCTTTAAGAAATCCTCTACCGCTACCCCTTCCCGCAAAAATTCAGGATTAGAAACGACGTCAAAAAGTGCTGGATCAAGACGATTAGCCAAAGCGGCATACACTTTCTCACCTGTTCCCACAGGCACGGTACTTTTGTCTATGACCACCTTATAGTCAGTGATAATCTTAGAAAGATCATCCGCCACGCCCAAGATATAGGATAGATCAGCAGAGCCGTCTTCTCCAGGAGGCGTTGGGAGTGCCAGAAAGATGACTTCTGCGTCATCAATGGCTTCCTTGAGTTGCGTGGTAAAGTGCAAGCGACCTTGGCGTGTGTTTCTTTCGAAAATAACTTCTAGGCCAGGTTCATAGATGGGTAATTCACCGTTTCTCAATCGTTTGACTTTATTGACATCGATATCGACACATGTGACATGATTCCCAGTTTCAGCAAAGCAAGTACCCGTTACTAAACCAACGTAACCCGTACCAACAACCGCAATGTTCATTTTTTTCTATTTAGGTTTTACAATGGAATTCATATGTTCATCAAACCGAATAAGGGGGCAACCCGTACTCGATTTCATTAAGCCCTTGCTTTAGTTTGTTTTCGTTGTATGATGCTGATTACTCGGCGATGTAAAGCCATCCCCAGGAAGCGTAGTTAACCTTAGTTTGTAATGTTTGAAGTATTGCGGAATGTCAAGACTCTTTTTTAGTGTTGCATCGTAGACCTTAACGCTACCTGATTACCTGCCGAATTGGAGCCCAAAGGTAAATAAAAAACAGCATTATCCACTTAGCAAAGCAGACGACGGTTTACGGCAAAACTAGCCTTTCTCCAAATTTGTTTTACTTTTAACCTAGGTACTTGAAAGCCAATGAGAAACTGGATCAACAACTTCTATTATTCCTTCCCTGTGCAATTGATCATATTGCACTTGAGGAGTAATCTTTCCCTCATCCTCATTTGGCTGTTTTTACTTTTGCTCATAACGGGGCAAATGGGTAGAAAATTGGGCCTTCAGTATCTTTTTCTCGATCCAGAATATCTGGGAGAAGTGAATTTCTGGAGTTTCTTTTTCGTAGGCTTAGCCTATGGAGGGTTCTTTATGAGTTGGAATCTAACGACTTATCTCTTAAGTGCACATTTCTTTCCTTTCTTGGCGAGTTTAACGCGCCCGTTTACCAAGTTTAGTCTCAATAACTTTGTCATTCCAATCAGTTTTTTCCTCTTTTACTCTGGCCTTCTAATTCACTTTCAATGGGCATATGAACAACTCCCAGGAGGAACGATTTTCCTAAATTGGCTGGGGCTAACCTTTGGTGCTTTCACCTTGATCTTGTTTTATTCGATCTATTTTTACTTTACGAATCGCGATATCGGATACTATCAAAAACGCAAGCAAACCCCTCCAAATCTGATCCATAATATAGCACCGGGAAGAAGAAAGGTTGACCTAGAATACATCAAGCTGGACCGCAACACCTGGAATGTGCGTACCTACCTAAACGAATCACTCCAATCTAGACTCGTAAGAAGTGTTGCTCATTATGAGTCTAGCTTGTTGATGAATATTTTTAAACAAAATCACTTCAATGCCCTGGCGCTCCAATTGCTTACCACCGTAATTCTACTATTGCTCGGCAGACTTATTGACTATTCGCCCTTTAGAATTCCAGCTGGGGCTAGTTTTCTGATTCTTCTAAGCTTGATCAATGCCTTTGTTGGTGCCATCACCTACTGGTTTAATGAATGGAAGATTACCATTTTCATCCTCCTAATGTTGGTAACCAATTTCATTACTAGCTTTGACTTTTTCAATGTTAATAATCGGGCCTACGGACTTGACTATGAAGGCCAGCCCGCTGAATATTCCTATGAAACACTGGAGGATATTTGCTCATCAGGACGAGTAGAGGAAGATATGGAGGGGACAGTTAATATCTTGAATAATTGGAAACAGAAAGTTAGTCCAGCCCCACAAAGCCCCAAGCCAAAGATGGTAGTGCTATGTGTTAGTGGCGGAGGGCTTAAAGCTGCTACTTGGACCATGCAGGTACTTCAAACCGCCGATAGCATGCTCAATGGTCAACTCCTTGATCACACCACCTTGATTACAGGGGCTTCCGGGGGCATGTTGGGAACGGCCTACTTAAGAGAATTGTATGGTCTCAAAGCACAAGGAGAAAACATCAATATTTACGACAAAGGCTATGTTGACAAAATCGCTAAAGATCTGCTCAATTCGATCGCTTTCACGATTGCCACCAATGATCTCTTTCTACCTTGGTCAAAGTTTGAATATGCAAATAAAACCTACCACAAAGATCGAGGCTACGTTTTTGAAGATCAATTCAATGAGAACACAGATTTCATCCTGGATAAGCCCTTGTCTTACTACGAAACATTAGAACAAAAGGCAATTGTGCCTATGTTGTACCTTAGTCCATCAATTCTAAATGATAGTAGAAGATTGATCATTTCGCCTCAAGGGGCTTCTTTCATGATGATCGCTCCCGTTGCACCACAACATAAGGATGTATTGGAAATTGATGCCGTGGATTTCCAATGGCTCTTTAGAGACAAAGGGGCCAAAGAATTGCGATTCACAACTGCCTTGCGAGCGAATGCCACCTATCCGTATGTCTTACCGATGGTGCATTTGCCGACCAAACCAGGTGTGAGCGTTGCTGATGCTGGGCTTCGGGATAATTATGGCATTCTCTCTGCCACCCGATTTTTGCAAGTATTCCAGGATTGGATTCGAGAAAACACGAGTGGAGTAGTTTTACTACAAATCAGTAGCTCAGAAAAGATAGAAGAGATCCCGCCTAGCGACAACAAGGGAATCTTGAAAAAACTCTTCAACCCCATTGGAATTGCCGGAAAGGTTTTGGTTACACAGGAGTTTGAGCACGATAACACCTTAGGGTTTATCTATGATATTCTTGGGCAGGATAACTTTCAAGTCATTCGCTTTATCTATCGATCCAGTAGAGAGGATGAATTAGCCGCTTCTGTTTCTTTCCACATCACCGATCGGGAGAAAGCCAATGTTTTAAATGCCATTAACCTCCCCAATAATCAGTCTTCCTTGAAGAAACTACAGGGGTTTCTGTCTAAAGATTAATCACTCCCCCAGTATGGCAGTCAAAGCCTTTTCGATATCCTTCACCAATAGATCTTGTCGAGGGGCCACTACCAGCTCTATCCGCTTATTCCTGGCTCGCCCTTCCGAGGTTTCATTGGAAGTTCTAGGTGCATAGTCGGCCTTACTGGCAGCTAATATCTGATTGGGATTTACTTCGAAATCCTCCACCATCATTTTGGTAATTGTAGAAGCGCGAAGTGCACTATAATTCCATCGATCCAAACCTTTACGGGGAACTGGGCGATTATCCGTATGACCGATAACCTGGATCGCGAACAAAGGATAATTATTCAATACTTGGCTCAGCTTATCAATGGCTTCCATACCATCATCCGTCATTCGGCTGGTACTGCCCGATCGGAAGAGTAGTTTTTCAGTCAATGCGACGACGACTTTACCGGACTGGATCTCCACGGAATATTCCGCAGCGTCATATTCCTCCATGACAGCCAAAAGAGCACTACTAGTACTCAACATAGAAGCTCTACTGTCTCCTATTTGTGTTTTGATTGCCTTTATCTTATTCAACTTATCTGTCAATTCTTTCTTTTTGTCCTCCAGCTGATTGTCCAAGTCATTTTGTTGATTTGTAGCCCGAGCACCTAAATTTTCCAGAGATTTCTCCAATCCATCAATTTTGGACTGCAGTTTATCCTGCATAGCTGTCAAGGCATTATTTTCTCCTTTTCGCTCTGCCAAATCCAACTCCATGGAACGTATCCTTGACCGAGCGGTATCTAAATGATTTTGCACAGAATCAACTTCCTGGGTATGTGTCGTAGTCAACGCTTGGATAATTTCGTTGTGCTTTTTCTTTCCTACGCAGGATAAGAGAGATATGCCAATGCATAGGGTTAACAGTAGGTGAGATGAACGCATATCACTATTGTTGTTTTGGCCGTAAAATGCTTATTAATGATCTACCCTTGCTTGCGTATCCCGTTTAATAGCACGGGAATCTACGCAAGCAAGGGCAATAACCTTATGGGGAGTAATACTACCGAAGACGGAAACTAGTCGCGCCTAATAAGCCAATATCCGTAAATACTGAGGCCCTGTAATACCCCGCTCTTAGCCTTTCTTCTAAATCATGAGTAAAAGAAAGCCGTTGATTAGACTCAATATTCACATCTTTAGATTTGACCGCAATCAGCTCCATATTCTGGCCATTTACCACAGCAGATGCCTGGATGGGATTACCGGTTTTAATCGGCGTTCCGGTTTCATCAGTAATAACTAAATACAGGGGTCTCGTCCCTTGGTAGTCGTCTGGCACATTGGTGAGATCAAACGTCACGCGAATTCGTCGTGCGCGGCGAGATCGTGACGTCACTTTACTAGATTTCCTTTCCAGTTCTACTTGAAAAGCCGAAGCCTTAAAGTTAGCAAGCGTTAGCGCTTCCAATTCATCCTGGATCGTAGCATTCAGCGTATTCAAGGCGCTATTTTCCTGTCTAGCCACACTGAGGTTCTCCTCTAGTTCCCCCGTTCTGGTTCGTAGAGAATCATTTTCCATCTGCAGGCTATTGATGTTATTTTCCAGTTCCGCCTTGACTGCCAGAAGTTGTTGTATTTCGGACCGTAAGTTATTCACCTGGGCTGCATTCTGACTTTTTAGCTGACGAATGGCCAAAGCATTTCTGCTTGCTCTTGCTTCGGTTTCTTCAATTGTCCCTTGTAAGCTCTCATTCTCCGATGCTAAATCCTCAAATGCCTGAGCTAGGCTATCGATCTCTTGCTCCAGCTCTCCTTTTAAGCCTTCTAAATCGGAGAGTTGGGCATTCATTTGTTCGTTTTGTGCCAATAAGTTGGTTTTTTCCTTACGTTGCTGGAAGCCCCACCACCCGGATAGCAACAATAACAATCCGAGTATAACCGCCGCAATGGTAAGTCCTTGTTTTGCTTTCATGTTATGGAAGTGTTGTTGAAATTTCGATGAACCAAAGTTAGTGCTTTATTCTCTTTTACGAGAAAACCAGCGCTTAAGGTATGTTAAAAACTATTTCATGAACAAAAAAAGCCTGCGGAAGATGCCAAGTCTAAGCCCTATTCCTCGCCTCTTTACCCCCCTAATCACATCTAAATCCATCAATAAGAGGAGGTTGTATAAGGTAAAACGGATGGACATTCCCTGTTTTCGGAAAAAAAGCCTTAAATTTCACATTCCAATCAGTATGTATGCGACGGACCAAGGAAGACGCGGCAAAAACTAGGGCTCACATTTTAGACATTGCTCTCCGATTATTCGGGGAGTTAGGCTATTCTGGTGCTTCCCTTAGTAAAATTGCCGCCGCTGCCAAGGTTACCAAAGGGGCCATATATTGGCACTTCGAGAGTAAAGTCGATTTATACGAACAGCTGATCTACGAAAAATCTCGCCAAAGCTTTAACGAACTGCACGGTATCTTATCTGGCTCCGGCCTGGCTGCGAACCGATTGCAACACTATCTAATCCGCTCTTTTTTACTCCTTGCTGAAGACCAGGGGTTTCGGGAACTGCAACGTGTCATCATTTTTAAAACAGAACAACTCCCTGAGTTAGATGCCCAAATTGAGCAACAGAAGAATAGTTTACGGTTGCTATTGGATCATTTAACGGAAGTGATTGAGGAAGGGAAACAGGATAAAAGTCTGAAGGAAAACGTTAATAGTCCGGATCTCGCCTGGGAAATGCTAGCTTTTCACAATGGGGTCTCCAATACATGGCTTTTGTTCCCCGATTCGTTTTCACTGGAAGAAAAGGCCGAGCAAATTGTTATGCGTTTCTTTGAATCCGTTCTAAATCATCAAAACTGATACCTAAGTCCGCCCCCCATTCCCAGAGAAAAAGGTTGACGATCAAAAATCGGAGTGACAGATTTATACATTACCCCATCAAAGTAGAATCCTAACTTGGGACTCAGCGCATATTCCAAACCATATCCAAGGCCAACATCCAGGTATCCCACCTGAATGGCACCATCATTGATCGCATGCCCCTGGTAGTAAAGCTGCGAAAAGGAAAAGGATAAGTATCTAATTTTCGAACTATTCCCAATTAGGTCATTCCATACCATCCCAGTCCGTAAATGGTATTGCAAGCGCCCTCGGCCCATGCGATAGCTTAACCATAGCGGAAAACTTACATAAAGAGTTTGCTGATAGGCTGCAAAATCCATCTCGAAGAGCTCCCCTGGTTCTAAACCGTCAGGTTCGTTGGACAATTCATTAGCAATTATAGTACGAATACTGATATTATGACTCTCATCATAGTAGCTATAAGGGCTAGCAGAATGCCCTAAAGCATTCATCTGACTATCTTCCAAAGTGTAGGCGAACACAAAGTCGCCACCCAGCGGCCTACGTTGATCCTTGTATCCTAGCCCCGTCCGGATAGACCAGCGGCGATTGAGGTCAAAATCGAGAAAGAAGCCGACCGTTTTCGTACTGGAAGGATTATTGGCATAAAAGGATGGCGTATCTCCACTCCCATCTTCGGACCGACCAGCACGCTTCCAAAGGGCATTAAGTGGGTTATCGTGAAAGTTAGTTCCTTCCATCCAAGCACCTACCGCCCATCGGTGCACTTTGGGTGAGGGTATCTGTAATGGCTGAAAACTTAGTGGTTCATCTTGAAATGCTGGCAGGGTCTTTTTCTCTTGAATCGGCTCTAAGGTCTGCCAAGCCAAAGTGGGCAAAGAAGCCTGAGGTTCTGCTTGAGGAGAAATGTTTAGTGTATGGGTATTCAGCGGGGGGAGAGATTCGGCTTTAATTATTTTTGTATGCTTGGTGGCTTTCTGTTCGGGTGGACTGGAGTAAGAAAGTTTATTGTTGTCAGCACTAGTGTAAAAAGGTGGCTCTTTTTCTACTCCTGCTTGAGCTTGCTCCACAAGCCCCTCCTGCTTAGTAATAATTTGAGGTGAACTTGTATCCTGATTGGCCACATCCAATTGCAAGGCTTCTAACTCACCCCAGAGTTGCTGGATCGCGATCTCTTGTTCTTCTACTTTTTCCTTCCATTGATGAACACTGTAAAAATGCCAAATAACGATTCCTCCAAGTACCAAGCTTACAGCTAGAAGCCCCCAAAACCATGGCGGTTTGGCTCCTTGTTTTGGCATAGGAATGAGTCCTTCTATTCGACTCCATAGCCCATCACTAGGTGGTTCTTCGTAATGGGACAACTGATTTTTTACAAATTCTTCTAGTTGATCTCTCCGTTCCATATCATACTACTTGCTCCAGCATTTTCCTCAAGGCAGCTTTAGCTCGAGATAATTGGGATTTTGACGTCGCTTCACTAATTTCCAGTTTGGCGGCTATTTCCTTATGAGAATAGCCTTCAATCACATACATATTAAAAACTGTACGGTAACCATCTGGTAGTTGCTGAATCAAACGAATCAGCATCTTCGCACCGAATTGGCTAAAAATATCTTCTGTACTTTCAACAGATTCAGCCAGATGTTCAATTTCAATGTCAACAAACTGGGTTTTCTTGCGGCGGAGTTTTTGTAAGGCTACGTTGATCACCACTCTCCTCAACCAGCCACTGAAAGAACCAATGGGCTTATATTGATAGAGATTGGCATATATTTTCACAAAGCCTTCCTGGAGAAAATCTTCTGCCTCCTCTTTATTTGAAGCATAACGTAAACAAACCCCCATCAACATTGGGCTATATTGGCGATAGAGCTCTTCCTGCGCTCGCCGGTCACCCGCTTTGCATTTCTTGATGAGCGATTGTGTGTTTTCTCCTTTCTTCAAGGTCTCGAATTAGAAAGTGATAATCAGTAGTCGGACAAGTCCAACGGCCCACCTTCTAAAGTAAAACCTTTTTTTCATAAAGTGCACGAATGAATAAAAAGGTTGCTTCTGTGGCCGCGGACAATTAAAAGTTTGACAAGTTAAATATCCTTCGAGAAGGAATGTTTAGTCCAATGGTTTGTCAGGAACGGGGGCACTAGCATGAAAATCCTGGAAAATGCGGTCAACATAAATATTTAATAACTCCAAGATTCTCTCCCGATTATTAGATTGAAGGATTAAACCGATATGATAGGGCTTATCCAGTCGCCAAACAATCTCGGGTTCTGTAAATCCGGAATGATCTGGGTGTTCAAATCGGGAAAGCGAAACAATAATCCCAGCATAATCATTACGAACGGCAGGCAACTCATAGGGTTGATCCTTGGCCATCGCATCTTCTATTCTAGCCCATTCTGTCCAAAGGTTGATACCAGAAGAGTATTCAACCATTTCGGCCAGGTGTGCTCCTCCAACTCGAGAAGCAGTTTCCAAGAAGTAATATTCGCCCGTTTCTTTGGATTTTATATACTCCGTATGTGAAGCACTATACTGCATGCCAAAGGCCTGCATGACCTTAACATTTAGTGCCTGCAAGGCTTGATCATCTTCTCCCCCGAAAGCGCAGACGTGAGAGCGGAAAACACCCCCACCATGTGCCACTTCAAATGGCGTATTAAGATATTGAGACACCCGACAAAAGATATTCTCGCCATCCACGGTAAGAGCATCCACATGATAAACATCGCCAGGCTTAAATTGCTCTACCAGATAATCATGCCGCTTAGGCCCCAATTCATGAACGACGGCCCAAAGCTCCTCCGCAGAATGCACCTTCTTTATCCCTGTAGCAGAAGCTTCTGATCGAGGTTTTACGACCCATGGCGCTTCCACCGTGTTTGCAAAAGTATTGATATCCTCATCGGTGAAAAGTGATGAAAAAGGAGGCACGGCAATGCCCGCATCTTGCGCTCTAGCCCGCATGGCGAGTTTATCGCGAAAGTACCTTGCCGTTGTTTGGCCCATTCCGGGAATTCGAAAAGTCTCTCTGAGTAGAGCGGCCTTCTCTACATCAAAGTCGTCAAGAGCAACAATGCGATCAATCTTATTTTGCTGCATCAACCAAGCAGTGCCTTCGATCATATGCTCCAAATTAGTAGGAGAATTGGAGTCGTCTTCTAAATAGAAAATCTCATCGATCGACTCTTTAGGCCAAGGGTGCTGTTCTAACTTTTTGTGGGTGAGAAGAAAGACGCGGTTTCCTGCTGCTTTGCAGGCTTTCAAATAGTCTCCGCCTTTGAAGTAGAAAGAAACACAGAGAAAGGTGAGGGATTGGGCCATGCCGGTGCTTTTTAGTAAAATAAATTCAGGAAAAGCAAAATAAGAAGTAAGCCGAAAAAGATCCGATTTGTGGCCTGCTATTTTTGGACTTCACTCAAACTTTTACTTGGAAGCCTTTGCTAATTCCTGAATCAAGGCTCGGCCTTGCCAGGTTCCCTGCTCCGCATAAGGGGTAAACCTAGCAAACAATTCTTCCTTATACCACCCCAATTCTCTAGTTCTACGAATGACCTCTTTATGGTATTTGCTTTCATAAGCATAGGCTTTCATCTCTCGACTACTATTCCACAAACTGAAGGTGGCTTGTTGCACTAGTGGCAGTTCTCCTACGCCCACCGAAAAGAGCCTTCCTGCTTGTTGTCCAACGGACCGACTTACGCGCGGAACGAAACGCCAAAACTGCCATAGTTTTTTCGTTTTAATTGTAGCTCTGGTCAATACACAAATAGGCGCCTCTTCCTCCACATCTTCTTTCCCTTTAAAAGGGTTTATCCCATCCCAACTACCATGTGCCGTCGAAGTGCGCATAAACACCGTCCATTGTTCTCTGCTTCTTTCTTTAAGTTCCGCAAAAAGCGATCCGGTTTTCATAAAACGCTGAGCATCGTCTTCCGTACTCCAAACGCCTAAAAGGCCATAAACGCCCAGATTCGGCCAAATTTGAAATCCATTCCCCCCACCGCTTCCCAGCATTTTGGAGAACAATAAGCCAGGTACTTTTGCCAATTGAGCAGGCGCTAAGCCCATTTGCTTGAACCCCCACCACCGCTGGTTCATACCTTCAAATTGGAAGAAAGTGATCGTCACAATGTGCGTGTTATTCATGTCTAAGCAACAATTGTTTCTGGTTTTTGATGTAACTTTTACCAGAATTTGCGTTAAAATAAGAGCGATGTTGTATGTATCGCCATGCCTATTCTTCTTAATTTAGAGCCACCATCAATTCGGTTTCGCTTTAAAAAGCACCAAATTACTTGGTAAATACCTGTTTCTGAGAAAACTTTACACACAAACAGAGGGGAAGCATTTTTTTTTGAATAAGTAAGAATTATAGTAGGAATGCGTAAGCAAATCAAATACCTCCTTAGTCTATTTGCCTTTGTGCTCTTAGGATCGACAGTATGGGCCCAAGATATCCCTGATCTTGAGAAACAACTCAAAGAGGCGACTAGTACTAAAGATAAAATGTATCTCAATTTCCAGTTGGGTGAAGCCTACCTCCGTAGGGATACAGACAAGGCCCTTTCCTATGCGAAAGCCGCCCACTCTCAGTCGACCGAAATTAAGAATAATAATGTAGCCGCTAGTTCTGCCTACCTCTTAGCCCAAATCTATGAAAGGGATCGCAATACCCGAAATATGGAAGTCTGGTTGAAGAGCGCTACCCGATATGCCAAAGCCGCCGGTGATGCGGATTTGATTATCAAAAGTGTGGACAAAAGAAGTAAACTAGCCACCAAGCAGCGAAATTATCGCCGAGCTTATGAGATCAACCAAGAAGCTTTTTCTTATTTCAGCCAGTCCGGTACCAGTATGGGGGACTTAGAAAGGAAATTTGAAATGCAAAAGAAGGCTTTGGAGCGATCCAGGACAGATCTGCAAAAGCAGAAAGATAAGCTGGAGTTCGATATCCGTAACCTGCGCATGGAAATGGAACAAGTGGATGCCGACAATTCGCAATTGGCGGCGAAGCAGCGACAACTGTTGAAAGTAAACCAGGAGCGGGAAAGCCAGATCACTGAAAAGGAAAAAGAACTAGTCGATATAGCTAAAGAAAAAGAGAAAGCGGAAAGAACAGCCGAAAAACGGGCCGCTGAAATCGATAAACTGAGTGAAGAAGCGGCCAAAGAAGAGCTAGCCAAGAAAGAGTTGGAGAATGACTTGATGCAGGCCAAACTTATCGCTAAGGAAAGTGAAAACCTCAGAAATCTATCGATTGCCACGGCTGGCGGTGTATTTCTCCTGGCCTTACTGTTCTACAGTCGCTATCGAGCTAAGCGTCGTGCGAATGTCTCGCTAGAGGAGAAAAACAAGATCATCGAAGAGGAGCGACAGCGTTCAGACGAATTGCTACTCAACATTCTACCGCAACCTATTGCAGAGGAATTAAAGGAGAGTGGAAAAGCGCGAGCACGCCGCTTTGACCAAGTGACAGTCCTATTCACCGACTTCAAGAAC
The DNA here is from genome assembly GCA_019634045.1 of Saprospiraceae bacterium. GTDB lineage: Bacteria > Bacteroidota > Bacteroidia > Chitinophagales > Saprospiraceae > DT-111. The sequence continues at coordinate 17,412 of JAHQWA010000005.1, read as the reverse complement.
TTCACCAGAATCTCTGAATTACTAAGTCCGGAAGAACTGGTAGAAGAACTAGATAAATGCTTTAAAGCCTTTGATTTCATCATTGGCCAATATGCTGATATTGAAAAGATCAAAACCATTGGAGATGCCTATATGTGTGCCAGTGGTCTAGCAGATAGAAAAGTGATGCCCAATAGCATTGTCAAAGCTGCCTTGGAAATGCAACTATTCCTAGAAGAGCAAAAGCAGGAGCGGATGCGCATTGGGAAACCGTACTTCGAAGCGCGTATCGGAATTCATACCGGACCAGCAGTAGCTGGCGTTGTGGGCGTGAAGAAATTTGCCTACGACATTTGGGGAGATACCGTAAATACCGCTTCTCGAGTAGAGTCTAATAGCGACCCAGGCCGCGTAAATATTTCTGAAACGACTTATAATTTGGTTCGCTACAAATTTGAGTGCGAATACAGAGGAAAGGTCGAAGCCAAAAATAAAGGCCAAATCGACATGTACTACGTGAACCGGGAATTATCCGGGGCATTGGTTGGTTAATATCTTAGCCTATTTAGCAGTTGTTTTTCAGACGAGAACCACATACAGAGAAATTTTGTTGTATTCAGGTACTTTTACCCTACTTTCGTGAAAGAACCTAAATGAGCAATACGGGAAATGTCCGCTGTCTATGATTGGCCAGTGATTTCACCTATTGATTGCAATGAAAATACTGAACTGTGAGTTTTGAACTGATTTCTCCATTCGAACCTACCGGGGACCAACCCCAAGCCATTAAGCAATTGGTACAAGGCGTTGACATCGGCGAAAAAGCCCAAGTATTGCTAGGTGTTACTGGCTCTGGTAAAACCTTTACCATCGCCAATACCATTGCGAAGCTTAACCGCCCCACGCTCGTCTTAACCCACAACAAGACCTTAACTGCACAATTGTACGGGGAATTCAAGTCCTTTTTCCCGAATAATGCAGTAGAATACTTTGTATCCTACTACGACTACTACCAGCCAGAAGCCTATATCTCCGTCACGGATACCTATATCGAAAAGGATCTACAGATTAATGAGGAAGTGGACAAACTTAGACTCCGAGCCACCTCCTCGCTACTTTCTGGCCGGCGCGATATTATTATTGTAGCCTCTGTTTCTTGTATCTACGGTATGGGAAACCCCGAGGACTATAAGAGCAGTATTATTCGTATACAACAAGGACAAAGTATCTCACGAAATACCTTTCTCTATCGCTTGGTGGAAAGCCTGTATTCTCGTACCGAGACCGACTTTAGGCGAGCAACCTTCCGCGTTCGTGGGGACACGGTAGACATCAATCTACCTTATGTAGATTATGGGTATCGAGTAACTTTCTTTGGGGATGAAATTGAAGAGATTGAACGGCTGGAGATTGAATCGGGTAAGCGAATCGAAAGCATGGAAACTGCGGCTATCTTTCCAGCCAACCTATATGTAGCACCAAAGGAGCGGATGAATGAGATCATTAAAGAAATTGAGGATGAGCTACACGAACAAGAAAAGTACTTCGAAAAAGAAAGAAGATTACTTGAGGCCAAGCGTATCCGCGAGCGCACCACTTTTGACCTCGAAATGATCCGAGAGTTGGGCTATTGCAATGGCGTGGAAAATTATTCTCGCTTCTTTGATGGCCGAAGACAGGGTACTCGCCCATTTTGCCTGCTAGATTACTTCCCTGATGACTTTTTGCTCGTCATTGATGAAAGTCACGTAACAATCCCTCAAGTGCGAGGTATGTATGGTGGAGATCGAGCTCGGAAATTAAGCCTGGTGAATTTTGGCTTCCGGCTGCCATCCGCCATGGATAATAGGCCTTTGAATTTCACCGAGTTTGAAAGCATTGTCAATCAAACGATTTTTGTGAGCGCCACCCCAAGTAACTACGAACTGGAGCAAACCGGGGGATTAATTGTTGAACAATTGATTCGTCCTACTGGGCTTTTGGATCCGCCTATTGAGGTACGCCCAAGTTTAAATCAGATCGATGATTTATTAGAAGAGGTGGATGAACGGATCAAGAAGGATGAGCGAGTGCTGGTTACCACACTCACCAAAAGAATGGCGGAGGAATTGACGAAATACTTGAGTAAGCTCAATATCAAAGTGAGATATATTCACTCAGAAGTGGATACGATGGAGCGTGTGGAAATTCTTCGAGACCTGAGGTTGGGGGGCTTTGACGTTTTAGTAGGTGTGAACTTGCTCAGGGAAGGGCTCGATCTTCCCGAGGTATCGCTGGTCGCCATTATCGATGCAGATAAAGAAGGTTTTTTGAGAAACGATCGATCCCTGACCCAGACGGCTGGACGAGCTGCTCGGAATTCTAATGGTTTGGTCATCTTCTATGCCGATAAGGTGACGGATTCGATGCAACGAACCATCGATGAGACCAATCGGAGGCGAGTTATCCAAATGGCTTACAACGAGGAGCATGGAATCATTCCCACGACGGTCAAAAAATCCAAGGAAGAAATCATGGAACAACAGTCCATCCTGGATATTCGTGGTAAAAAGAGCAGGGCGTATATTGAAGATGACACCCCAAGCGTAGCTGCTGACCCATTAATTGGCTACCTGACTCGAGAACAACTCGAACTCATGATCGAACAGACTGATCGCAAAATGAAGAAAGCAGCTAAAGAACTGGATTTCATCTCAGCTGCCCAATTTCGAGACGAGTTATTTGCCTTAAAAGAGCAGCTCAAGAAATCAGCTTAGCGTAATCCTTACTTAATGCTTATTTTAGGGGAAAATAGCCTGGACTGTGCCTACATTTTCAATCGATATTCTTGATGTGCTTATCATTCTTGGGGTGGGACAAGGACTGCTACTCCTACTATTGATTGGATCTCGATTCCAACAGAAAAAATTAGCCCCTTATTATCTAGCTGCACTTTTATTCGTCCTAAGCTGGTTACAGTTGGAATTCCTAGCCATTAGAGGAGTAGTGAATATTCCCTTCCCTTGGTTTTATGGAACGAGATTAGGTGCGTGGCTTTCCGTTGGCCCCTTATTATTCTTGTATCAAAGAGCCCTAATCTATCCTAATGAGCCCTTTGATTGGAGGCGTATAAGACATTTTATTCCCTTTGTCCTCTTCTTTATTATATTCCCACTAGGTTTTGCCTGGAAGCTTCATCCTCATGCCGTTAGTTATGGTATTCTTATTTATTTGACTTACCCACAGCTGGAGTATGATATTTGGTATTATATCTACCTTATTCTTTTCCCTTTGCAATTTATTCATCTGCTGTATTATTTATGGGCCAGCAGGAGGCAGCTAAAAGAATTCACACAGACACAAGAAAGTCAATACACAGAAAGAGAGCGGAATACCGTGTTATGGCTAAGTAGACTGATGTTGGGCTTTTATATACTCACCCTTTTTGCCTTGGCTTTCTTAGTCCTTTCGCCCTGGCTAGGCTTCTATATTCGAGAATTAGATTTCCTATATGTCATTCCGATGGTCATCCTTACCTACCTCATTAGTTACCGTAGTTTCCGACATTTATCCCTTTTCCAGCACATTGAAACGCCTAAGCCGACGCCTATTGGAAAGAAGAATGGGAAGAAATATGAAAAGTCCGCCCTAACTCCGGAAAAGGCCTTACAACTCAAAGAGCGGGTAAAAGAACATATGCAATCTGAGAAGCCTTTCCTCAATAATGAATTAACCTTAAGAGGCTTGGCTCAGGAATTAGCTATCCCCCCCTACCAACTTTCCCAACTATTAAATGAGCATTTTAAGAAAAACTTCTTCGATTTCATCAATGGCTATCGAGTTGAAGAGGTCATTGTATTTATGGCTAGAGAGCAGGATCGCAAGGTAAGTCTCCTCGAAGCAGCCTTTGCTTGTGGTTTTAATAACAAGACTTCATTCATTCGTTATTTCAAAAAACTCACCGGACAAACACCTTCACAGTACTTCAAAGCCGGGAAGCAACATATTTGATCACATAAAAATCGTACAAATGAGTTAACCCCGTTCGGGCTTGGCGACATTTACCAAGTCTACAGCGTAATTGTGTTTCCAATTCACTATTTAAATCACACGATTATGCTTAGAAGACTTTTGACCGTATGCATTCTGATTAGTTTTGTTGCCACTGAAATGCTCAACGCCCAATACCGAGCCTTCCCAATAGATGATGGGCATAGTAGCATCACCTTTTCCACTTACTTTACCAAAATCATTAAAGTGCCCGGCTCCTTTGGCAACTACTGGGGGCATGTGTTTTATGACCCACAAGACATTACTAAACTATCTGCTTCCATCATCATTGACGTTTCCACTATTAATACCAATGGTAATTTCCGTGATGCTCACCTGAAGCGAGCAGATTTTTTCGATGTCGAAAATCACCCTTACATTACCTTTAGTAGCGAAAAAGTGTTGGAGACCGAAGATGGGTACGCTTTAAGTGGGACGATACAGATTAAGGGACAAGTAAAACAAATCCAGATTCCTTTTCAAATCATTGATACGCTTAATCCCGACCCTTGGGGCAATGAGCGCTTTACCTTGGCCGGGAATTTCCAACTTAATCGCAATGATTTCGGCATTGGGGAGGAAGGGGAATTCTTTCATCGTAGTATCAATGAGATGATAGATGTCGAATTGGTAATGACAATGGCAATCCGCAATACAGATCGCTACAGTCTGTTTAATCACCCTTTCGGCAAAGCCATTTACGAGCTGATGTTAAAGGAGGGAACTGCCGCGGGACTAGAATATTTTGAGGCGAACAAAGATGAACAAGAACAAAAATTTGTACACTCTTCGCAGTTCCTTGACATGTTTGCCCAACGCCTGATCCAATACAAAGAATTCGATAAAGCAATAGCCGTGTATCAATACAATCAAGAACTGTTCCCTGATGAAGACTTCACCTATGCCAACTTAGCTAATGCCTATTTTATGAACAAAAAGAAAAAGAAGGCTCAAACTTTTGCTAAAAAAGCCCTTGAAAAAAATGAATTCAACACCTTAGGACTAGAATTAAACCGACTTTTAGCTAAGTAAATCAGAGGGAGATTGCTTAACTTTCCCGCATGGAAAATGAGCATCAGCTAGAACTGCCGGACATATTGCAGCCTTTCGAGGGCCAATTAAAGGCATCTGTCCGGCAGTTCATCGAAGTAATCCCTAAAGAGGAAGAAACTCAGTTATGGGAGAGCAAATTTGGGGGTCTACCCTATTTGCCAAAAGAACAAGCTTACCCGACTGACACGGATGGAAAAGAACTGTTTTTTCTGGGGCAAATCAATTTTGGAGAAATGCCTACCCTTACCCCTTTCCCTGAAAACGGCATCTTGCAGTTCTTCATATCCGATGATGACGGCTATGGTAAGGACGATGAAAATCCGCTTTCACAGGAAAGGTTTCGGCTCATCTATACCCCTGAGGTTCTAGAAGATGAAACACAACTCATTACTGATTTTTCATTTCTAAGAGAATTTGGTGATTTGCCCGTTTATCCTGGCACTACCTTTGGAATGGAATTCGTGCTCGCCAAAGAACTGGTACCAATCGAAGATCATGCCTTTTCTCATCTTATGGGCAAAGACTTTTTTGCGCAATTTGGAGAACAACAATGGTCAGTCTATGAAATGTATGGAAATTCCGTGTCATCCGATGGCCATAAGATTGGTGGTTATGCCCACTTTGCCCAGGAGGATCCGCGGAGCAATGAAGATCCATATCTACTCCTTTGCCAATTTGATACCGATAATGATATTGAAAGCATGTGGGGAGATATGGGAACGGCTCACTTCTTCATCAAAGAGAGTGATCTCCAAGCATTGAACTTTGATAAAGTATGGTTCCATTGGGATTGTTATTAACTGTAAAACCTAGCTCCTAGCTCCCTCCCCTATCAATTGACTTTACTTCCTTAATCTAGCGTTTGGCGCTGGTGTGCTTGTATTCACCCACCAGGATGCAACCCTTGTCGATTATGCTTGTCTATAGACATAGAAACTTGTTTCTTGAGGATTAGTTATCCATGTAGCAAAGACCGAAAAATGCTCATTATCAAAAGACTATAGTTTTTGCTTCATGTCTTATAAACCAGGCCCTCTTGACCCGAGAAGGCTTGATCAGACGGAATTTGGACATGATACCTAAAAGAAAAATCAGCTCAACATCAAAACCCGAGTTAAAAAAGTTGGATTACATAAGTACACACCGGGAGATCGTTGAGGAATGTAAACGGGGGAATCGCCAAGCTCAATTTGAGCTATACCGACTATATGCCAAGGGTATGTACAACATCTGTTTGCGTATGGTAGGTAGAGAAGGTGATGCAGAAGACCTTTTACAAAACTCCTTCATCGATGTCTTTACCAAGCTCCATACATTTCGCTATCAATCCTCCATTGGAGCGTGGATTAAGCGAATTGTTGTCAACAATTGCATAAACTTCCTCAAGCGGAAGCGTATATATTTTGAAGACCTGACCAATAACTACGAATATGAACTTTCCCATCAAGAGGAGAATTTTGGAGGAGGGAAAGTGAATGTCGATGCCATCAAAAAAGCATTATTTCAGCTTCCAGATGGCTATCGGGTAGTATTTACCTTATATTCGTTGGAAGGCTATGATCACAAGGAGATCGCTCAGATCCTGAATGTGACCGAAGCGACTTCCAAGTCACAGTACAGTCGAGCCAAGAAGAAACTGAAGGAATTATTGAAGAACAAATCTTTACTTTCAAACTATTAAACTGATCCGAGAGATAATAAAATCTTTCAAGATCTTATTATAGAGATATGCACCAAGATAGCCTCGAAAAATTTATCAAAGATAACCGGGAGTCATTTGATGACGCCTACCCCAGCCTGAAGAGCTGGGCGATGATCGAGCAATCTTTAACGGAAGAAAAAGTTAAGCAATTAACAAGTCGAAGATTGCTGAAGATTGCTGCTGCCGTCCTCCTTATCTTTACCGCTGGAGGATTGATCGGCAGCTACCTGACACAAGCAACACAAGCTCCACCCAGTGTACTAGCAACCATCCTTCCGGATATTTCTCCTGAAGTCGTTGCGCTAGAACAACACTACCTTGAACAAATAGAGAAAAAATCTGCACAACTAGCCAGCTTCCCACAAGACCAGGAAGTAGTCGGCGACCTCCAGTTTATTGACGAAGCGATGGAAGAGTTACGACTGGAACTAGAGGTAGCTCCCAAAGGAGCCGAAGAACAGATCGTAACCAACCTGATCAGAAGTTATCAAATTAAGGTTAAGATCCTGGAGCGTGTATTGGAGCGTATCGGTTCCGAAGCACCAAACACAGAGCCGGTGGTTAAAAAGAAGAAAAGCAATGAAATTAGTATTTAAGCAACACGGGAACTCTCGAAAAGCTACCTTCCTTGGCCTTGCCAAGGCCCCTAGAGTAGCTTGGTTGCTATTGATCGTTTTACTGGGTGCAGCTGGAGTACCTTCTGATGAAGAGGAAGGCAGGAGAGAGTTCACCAAAACGATCAAGAAGGAATTTGATATCAGTAGCGATGGGACGGTAGAAGTCCTCACGAAATACGGGAAGGTGGAAGTAAACACCTGGGATCGCAATCGTGTAAAAGTCGAAGTACAGATCGTTGTTCGTACCCTAAATGAAACTTCTGCTCAAGAAGTATTTGAACGAATCAATGTAGACTTCACCAATAATCCAAACTATGTAAAGGCGGCCACTAATATCTCTACCAATAAAGATTGGTGGGCCGGATGGGGTGATAATAAGACCGACTACACCATCAATTATGAGATTCATATGCCAGCGAGTATTCACCTAGAACTGGATACTAAACATTGTGATGTCTTGGTAGGCGAGTTAGAGGGGAGTGCTACAGTGGATATGAAATACGGCAACTTCCAGTTTGCCGGCTTAGATAAGGAGACTGAATTGAATCTTGCGTTTTGCAATGGTAGAATCGATAAAGCGAAGTATGTCGACGCTAATCTAAACCATTGTACCCTGAAGTTATCAACGGCAGAAGAAGTAAATATCTCTTCTCGCTACAGTAACCTATCAATTGAAGATGCTCAGGATGTACGCGTTGATTCCAAATATGATAATTATAAGCTTGGACAAGTCGCAAACTTCAGGAATAGTGGCCAATATGACAATATAGAAATCGTCGAGGCCTCCAATGTTTTTGTAGACTCTAAATATTCTATCGTCACTGCCTCCAAAGTGGCCAAACAGCTAGATGTGGAATTAGACAACGGAGGCTTGGTTATAACCCGCATGGCAAAAGGTTTTTCTGGGGTGAATCTTCTGGGTAGATTTACCGACTTTCAAGTCGGTGTAGAATCTGGGGCTCAGTATAAACTGGATGCATTGGCCGACTATGCAGGTATTGGTTATCCCAAGAGTATGACCATTACTTACGAAAAAGCCAAATCCACCACGCATGAAGTGATGGGTCATGAAGGGAGCAACGCTGGTGAAGCCTTGATCAAAGCCCGCCTCAACTACGGAGCACTAAAGGTCAAGCATAACTAGCCACTGGCACGGCTTTTTATTAAGCATTTTATACTAATCCAATTTTATATTAAGGGTAAGCCACTCGTTTCCGCGAGTGGTTTTTTTGTTGAGGCTATTTAGGAGTTTTTTGTAGTGAAAGTTCCTTCTCCGACAATTTTTGTGGTTAACTTAAAATACCAATTACAGCCAATCAATCATTTTTAAACAACTTCTTTTTATATTGAGTGGTTCTCTCAATAGAGCTGACTACAATACGCAAAAACATGACTGTACAATTCTGTGGTGCCGCACGTGAAGTGACCGGAAGTTGCCATTTGATCACCCTTAGTGATGGATATAAGATCTTATTGGATTGTGGCCTGTATCAAGGCTATAGCAATCACATGAAGGATTTCAATGAGAATTTCTTGTTCAAACCAGAAGAAATCAATTGTCTTATTCTTTCCCACGCTCATATTGATCATTCCGGACGCATTCCCAAGCTGGTCAAGGATGGATTCTCAGGATGTATCCATAGCACGCACGCCACTCGTAGTTTATGCTCCATCATGCTCTTAGATAGTGCGATGATCCAAACCAGGGATGCCCAGTACTTTAATAAGCGGATGAAAAAGAAGGGAAAGAAATTTGAAGTGAGAGAGCCGTTGTATAAAGCCGAGCATGCACATCAGACCATGAAGCAGTTCGTCAGCTATGCTTATGATCGTTGGTTTCAAATTCACGAAGGAGTAGAAGTGTTATTCCGAGACGCAGGGCATATTCTTGGCAGTGCTAGCGTAACATTGAAAATTCGTGAAAATGGCCGGACCAGAATGATTGGATTTACCGGAGACATTGGTCGCCCCAATCGGCCCATCCTACGCGATCCAATCCCGATGCCGGAAGTAGAGTACCTTATCTGCGAATCGACCTACGGGGATAAGGATCACATGGCTGCCCCATCCGAGATGGAACGTTTCCTTGAAATCATTAAAGAGACTTGCGTCGAAAAGAAAGGCAAATTGCTGATCCCTGCTTTTAGTGTAGGAAGAACGCAAGAGATTGTATACATGCTGGATCAATTGGAAACCAAAGGAAGATTACCACATATTCCAGTCTATGTAGACAGCCCTCTGGCTGTCAACGCTACTACTATCTTCGGATCTCATCCAGAATGCTTCGACAATCAGTTGCATGAATATATGCTCGTGGATGATAACCCTTTCGGCTTTAATGCCCTGACCTATGTCAAGTCAGTAGAGGTTTCAAAACATCTTAACCACACTACTGAGCCTTGTATCATCATCAGTGCTTCAGGTATGATGAACGCGGGGCGGGTCAAGCACCATCTATACAATAGTTTGGATAAAGAGAAAAACACCATTCTAATTGTAGGCTACTGTTCCCCCAACACTCCCGGTGGAAAGCTCCGCGATGGCGCCGAAGAACTAAGGCTCTTTGGCGACCTCAAACCCGTCAGAGCAGATGTCGAAATCATGGATTCTTTCTCCGCACACGCGGACCGGAATGAAATGGTGGAATTTATCCATAACCAACGTGGGCATCTCAAGAAACTTTTCTTAGTACATGGAGTGCTAGACCGCCAGGAAAACTTCCGGGACATGTTGGACGAGAATGGTTTCAGACAGGTAGAGATTCCTACCCTTGGCCAGGTATTTGAGTTAAAATAGCCGCTACTTTTATGTCTAGTTGTAGAGCAAATAAGGGATAAATCTATGCCTGATCTGTTCAATTCTATTATGCTAATTCTGTTATCCCTTGGCTGTGCACAAGGTGTGTTTTTTGGCATCCAGCTTTTTCTAACTAAATCCCATCAATACAAAAATAGGTTTCTAGCCCTCTTATTACTTTTTTTCAGCTACCGCTTACTGAATCAGATATTAATCTATTTTGGAATCGGAAAATATGATTGGTGGTATCACCTCACCTTAGAACTTAGCTGGTGTTATGGAGCTTTGATCTTCCTTTACATCAAAGCTAGTACGAGGGAGCAGTATCAATTCTCAAAAGGAGATCGCTTGTTGTTCATCCCTGTTCTGTTCCAAATTGCGCTGAGTATTTTTGTGCGTTCTCAAAACTTTTATTGGGATGGGACTAGGGAGAGTTTATCCTGGTTAGGTTACTGGGGTTATGCTATCTGGATGAATTATTCTACTGTTCCATTTATTGGTTCCATTCTTATTCTATATCACTTACAGCGTTCCCAAAAGATCCTAGCCGAAATCGAGCCTACTGTTAGGAATCCTACAACCTATCCATTCACGAAAAAGTTATTGACTAACACCCAAAGGTTCTACTATTTGGTCGTAGCCATCTACCTTGTAGATTTTTTATTCATTCGCTTTTTCAATCGCGAAGACTACTACTACTTCAAACGCTTCTTTTACAATCCCTTTTTGATCGGCATTTCTATCCTGACTTATGTTTTGAGCTTTGAAGGTTACAAACAAAGAAAAATAAGCTTGATTAATCCTAAGCCACAACTCAAGGAAAAGGATAGGAAAGTCCTAGAAGAGATTGCCAAAAAATTAGATCAGTTGATGCGTACGCAGCAACCTTTCAAGAACCCCAACCTCTCCTTGGACGAGCTCGCCAAAATGCTAGGAACCAAACCTTACCTCCTGAGTCAAACCCTCAAGTTTATTCACAACACCTCTTTTTATCCATACATTACTCAGTTTCGCATAGAAGCGTTTAAAGCACTCCTATTGGATCCAAAACACACCCAATTTTCCTTACTGGGCTTGGCCTATAGTGCTGGCTTCAATTCTAAGTCTTCCTTCAATCGAGCCATTAAAAAACACTATCAAGTTACCCCCAGCGAATTTCGGCGGCGCTTGCTGAAAGAAATTGGCCAATAAAAGGTGCCAATGAGCTTATTGACACGTTCAAGTGGGGAAATATGTAGAGCTTGCCGAAAAAATCACCGAGATGAAACAATTCGTAATTGCTTTCGCATGGACAGGGCTATTTGTGCTCTTTAACTCCTGTTCAAGAATTCCAGACGTATCGAGCAACACTGCTAGATTTATTGAAAACAAGAAAGGCCCCGTTGATATACCCAAAGGACAATCTTATCGCTTTGGCTACTTAGAGGTACCGGAAAACCGCCAGAACCCAAACTCCAATCGGATTCAACTGCCCGTTTACATTTTCAAAAGCCGCAATCCTAACCCTAAACCTGATCCGATTATCTATACTGTTGGAGGTCCCGGATATTCCACTATGCCCTCTGCTCCCTATATGGAGTATTATCAGTACTTAGATGATCGAGATTTCATTTTGATAGAACAAAGAGGAAATTACTATGCTAAGCCCCACCTGGGTTGCCCAGAGTGGGCTAAGGCAAGGTACCTAGCCAAATTACCCACTACTAGTCCGACTGAAGCCGATAGCCTAAGAAAGCAGGCTGCCCTGGCTTGCAGAGGCCGACTCAAACAGGAAGGAATCGATCTAAATGGCTACCATACCATTGAGAGTGCTGCCGATATTGCCGACCTAATTAAGGTACTTGGGATTGAAGCGTATAACCTTTTGACTATCTCCTATAGTACCAAAATAGCCCAAGTCCTGATGCGTGATCATCCCAAAGGCATTCGAAGTGTAGTAATGGATTCTCCACTGCCATTAGAGGTGAGTTACGATGAAGAAAGTGTTCAAAACCTACTAGAAACACTTGACCAAGTACTTTCGGAATGCGAAAATTCTACCCCCTGTAATCAGGCCTTTCCTAATCTCAAGAAGCGTTTCTACGACTACCTAGAAGCAATTACAGTCGATCCCCTAGAAGTACTAGTCAAGAACTCAGAAACCGGAAAGCAGGAGGCCTTTCGTGTTCAAGGGAAGGAGATTGCTTTATTGTTCTCGACCATATCAAGTGATGATATTCCCACCGTACCGCTAGCTATCCAAAACCTAATGGACGGAGATCAAACTGTGTTAAAGGAATTCCTTAGTTCCCGTTTAGAAGCCCCTGGAGACGGTTCTGGCATTGGGATGAGATTATCGGTATGGTGTGCAGAGGAGTATCCATTTGCTTCTCAGCAAACAATTAAAGAGGAAACGAATAGATACCCGATAACTAAAGGCTTATCCCCGGAAACCTATTCAGCTACAGTCTGCAATACATGGAAGGTAAAGATGCAGCCTGCCACGGAAAATGTGGCCATCACGAGCGACATACCCGTATTACTCATGAGTGGGGAATTTGATAGCGATACGCCTCCAAAATGGGCTAGTCAAATGCGTCCTAACTTCAGCAATAGTTTCCATTTGGTGTTCCCAGGTTGGAGACATACGGTGACGACCTATTGGAGCAAGCCCTGTGGAATGGAGTCGGCCAATGCTTTCTTCAATGATCCTTCTTCAGAACCAAGGCTAGATTGTTTTACCAAAATTAAGGCACCAAATTTTCAACTCCAGTAGAAGCTCTACCAAGTCCTAGAAGACATGCCTGTTGTCGAGGCAAGTCTTCTAGGTCGATTTTAAAAAACGCTAGCATTATTTAAAGCCCCAATCGCTTTCTCCAGTAATCAGCAATCATACTCAGCACTCGTTTCCTTGACAGGAACTTGAATAATATAAGTTGGAATCTTCTTCCTGTCACAATATAATGCTTGCCCGCTAGAAAGGCATCCAAGCCGAGTTGGGCTACTTCATCTGAGGACATCAATTTTGCTTGGGCATTGTCAACCCCAGATTCATTAGCCACCGTTGCAAAATTGCTGGCTGTTCCACCAGGACAGAGGCAAAACACCTTGATATTCGTTTCGGATAACTCACCTACTAAGCCCTCAGTGAAGTTCAAAACAAAACTCTTAGTAGCCGCATAGACTGAGCTATAGGGTACGGGAATAAAGGAAGCCGTGGAGCCCACATTGATGATCCCTGCTGCTGGTTTTTCTCTAAAATCCTCCACGTACAAATGACAGAGTTCCATTAGGCTCGTCACATTCAGCTGAATCATTTTGCCATACTCTTCCAACGAAAAGTTCTCAAACTTCCCCCACTTGCCATAGCCTGCATTGTTTACCAAGAGATCGATGTCAATTTGGTCTTTCTGTAGCTGCTCATACAATTCCGAAGCCGCATTCAGTTGACTAAGGTCCTTTTGATAGACATGGACACTGACCTGCTTCGTATTTTGAATATCGTTAGCAATCTCCTCCAACTTAGCCTGCGTCCTTGCTACAAGAACCAGATGCGCCCCTTTCGACGCCAATAGATAAGCGAAGGACTTACCAATACCAGATGATGCGCCCGTTACCAATGCCGTTTTATCCTTTAGATTCATTTTTTTTCAACAATGATAAGGCCTAGGCATGAGTAAAATCTTGCCATTTAGCAAGAAAAGGCTAGTTCGCAATTTTTAACCTACTTAAAGTAAAGGGAGAAATGCCAAGAAAAGAAGCAATTTGGTAGCGAGGTGCATACAGGGCAGCTTGATCATACCTTTCCAAAAAGAGTTGATAAGCTTCTTGGGCAGTGCTGTTGGCTAGCTTTCTTTGAAAGTTCACCTTTTCTAATAAGAGATTGGAAATGTAGTTTTGCTCGAAGTAGGCCCAATGTTCAATACGATCCAGTAATGTGTTTTGGGCGATCTTGTTTAGAACGAGTATCTGACAATCCTGGATAGCTTCTATTGAGCGTTGGCTCCTGACCCCTGTTCTAAAGCTATTCAGATCGGTACAGAAGGAATTTTCCTGGAAAAAGCCTGAAGTGATTTCTTTTCCTTCCTCATCATAGTAATAGCTTCTCATTAAGCCGCTCTGAATGTAACAGATGGCCTGGTTTTGTTCTCCGCTGCGCATCAGAAAACCTCCCTTTTTCAACCGCTGTGGAATCAGATGACCTTCAAGTAGTTTTTGATCCTCAGGGCCTAGAGAAATGTAGGGCAGAATTTTATCGATCACTTTTTCTATGGAAGGCATGCATTCGAATTTTAGAGTATGAACGGATTAAACACTCCTCAATTATCGATAGCAAAAGTATGAATATCGATAGCACATTGTTGGATTGCCATTAGGTAGGGAGAGCGGTTGAAATATTCCGACCACCTACCTTAACGCCCAATAGCCCATAGTCTAGGTAGGTGACTATGGGCCATTGGAATTTGGCAAAACTATTGGAAAAAGACCTCGAAGATCTAAGCTTCCCGGCTTTGGATCTTATTCAACACTAAGGCTGCTTTCATTAAGAAATCATCGTGGTGTTGCGTGTATTCATTGTACACCATCATTAATCGAGCTGCATCAAAACAGGCAGATTTAGGCATGATCTGACGAGCAGCAATGGGGTGCAACCAATACTCTAAGTTGTTGGATCTCAAATAGCTCATGTCGTAATCAAAATTGATTACCACGGACAGCTTATTCAAGGAGAACAAGTAGTCAGTCTCCTTGTTGAGGTCTTTCTGGATATCTATGATATTGTATCGCTCGAAGTTTACGCCAGAGCGCTCACAAAGGAAAACGTCACGGCGACCATCAAATACGATGATATCGCGGAAACGGTACTTTCGCAAGTTCTTTAGCAAAAAATTCCTGATCTGCATTTTGGAAGGACGAAGTTGTTGGAAAGCAAAACGCAAACCTCTTTCATCCATCCTAAATTCTTCATCATAGGTTTTACGGCGTCGAGACCGTAAATTGATAACCTCCCTTCCACGGCCAATGGTATGGCCCAATTCATCAACCTTTGAAAAAACGCTAACAATGTCAATGTTGGCTTGGTTGTTCCAACTTTCTAGAAAAATCTTGTTAGAGCCGTTTTCGAAGACTAATAGTGCAATTTCACTGATCGCGTAAAAATTGGGGTAACCGCCGTAAATGTTGCCATACTTTAATTCTAAAAATGCTACGTTTGTGTTCACGGTTTAAGGATGTAGTTTGATTTAATTAATGTGGTTAACCTGTTTTCAGTATAGTGTTTCCAAACGCAAGTTATAATAATTATCTATACCCGAAAAATTTAATACCAACAAAAATAGGGGGATTCGGCTAATCTTAAACGCTTGATAGTCGAGGTTTAATAGCTGGTTTTTACTCCTATTCTAGGAATAGAAAATGCCCATTTTCGTAGATTTTCTCATCGTCTGCGTAAATTATTCCACCATTTCTCATATTCGTGATCATGTCCCAGTGAACAGAGGATTTATTCTGCCCACCCGCTTGCAAGTAGGATTGGCCAATAGCCATATGTACAGTCCCTCCGATCTTCTCGTCGAAGAGGATATTTTTAGTCAATCGATCAATCTTATAATTGGTACCAATAGCTGCTTCGCCAAATCGGCGAGTACCCTCCAAAGAGAAGATCTTATCCAGAAAGGCCTGCCCTCTACTCGCTTCCCATTTCTCAATATATCCGTCTTTCACCCACAAGCTTACGTTCTCCACTTCATGCCCCATATAAATACCGGGAAAGGAAAATCGCACTACTCCATTCACAGAATCTTCTACCGGTGAAGTATACACTTCTCCAGAAGGCATATTCGTTTGCCCATCCGAATTAATCCAGGTTCTTCCTTTAGTAGAAAAGCTGATATCGAAATCTTCTCCAACGTACCGTACCTGTTCCTTGCTATTCAATAAATCAACAATCTGTTGTTGTTCTTTACGGACATTAAGCCAGCTCTGTTTGGGATCATCATCAAACAGGCGACAGGCGCCATAGACGAACTTTTCGTATTCCTCCAATGCCATCCCCGCATTCTGCGCGCTGGCCAAGGTGGGATACTGGCAAAGATTGCGTTTCAGGTCTCTAGTAGCCGTCCTTTCAAAATATAGTTGTGAGTAAGGTTGGTGAGCTGACTGGCGGACCTTAGCCTTGTCGGAATCGACATCCTGATCTTCTCTCAGGTTATAAGGCGCCCGAATATATAGATAGGCATCGAAATGTTCCATTGCCTCTTTGTAGAGAGTAGAGACATAGCTTAACTGTTTCTCTGTATGGGCCTCTTTCAGGAACATTCTGTACTGTTCTCTGAAGTCCATCCCCACTTCCACAATGGCCCCTGCTCTAACTGCTAGGCGAAATACCTCTCGCACCAGCGGTTCTGCCAATTGGCTACTGCGGATGTACAAGCGTTCTCCTTCTTGAATCTCAAGGCAATAGTGTACTAGTAAATCGGCGTACTTCTCTAAAATCGGATTCATGTGTAGTCATTATCTTTTCGATACTATTGCTTACCAATACTTCGCTTGATAAGGGTATCGAACGTGGTACTGCTCTTGTATGGCTTCCGTAAGTTTAGCGCGAAGCTCACTCATATTTTCTTTTGTCAATGCCGAAATAAAGACATTGTTTTCGCCGAACTGGTTGCTTAAGCCTTGCTTTAGTCCTTCCTCAACTTCTTGTTTTCCTTCCTCATCCAAAAGTGGGTCAAAATACAAATCTCTATACTTGTCGATCTTATTAAATACCATCAAAGTAGGCTTTTCCAACACATTGAGATCCTTCAAGGTCTGATTGACGGTTCTCACATGATCTTCATGCTGTGGGTGTGCAATATCTACCACATGTACCAACAAATCGCACTCTCGCACCTCATCCAAGGTAGACTTAAAGCTTTCAACCAGGTGATGAGGCAATTTCCGAATAAAACCAACCGTATCAGACAGCAGAAATGGCATGGCCCCAAATACGACTTTACGAACTGTTGTGTCTAGGGTTGCAAATAACTTGTTTTCTGCAAAGACTTCAGATTTACTCAAGGTGTTCATCAAGGTGGATTTACCGACATTGGTATACCCCACTAATGCCACTCGGATCATTTGACCTCGCGTTTTCCGTTGGGTCATATTTTGCCGGTCAATCTTTTCCAGCTTAGTTTTGAGCTTAGAAATCTGATCCCGCACAATTCGACGGTCAGTCTCAATCTCCTTCTCCCCTGGACCTCTCATACCAAT